>JBBSLM010000021.1:0-15704 GCA_038255245.1 Sphingomonadales bacterium | reverse complement strand
TCGATCGCGAACGGCCCCGGCAGGGCCGTCGCGCTGCCCAGCCAGGTCAGTGCCCAGCCCGAATATTCGATATAGCCGAGTGTGCCGTTGCCGTCCCGATCGGCGGCTGTGAAAGTCCGCTCCAGCGCCGCATCGAACTCCACCCGGCTGGTCAGACCGTCGCCATTGCCGTCGAAACTCGCGATCGCGAGGCCAATCGGCTCCGCCGTCTCGCTGATCGGCACGGGATTCACCCCCACGGGATTCACCCCCGGACGGATTTCGATCGGCGTCGGCGAAGGCGGGCCCGGCTGCGCGGCGAGCAAGGCGAGTGAGAACAGGAACATGAAAAGGCCTTTTCGATCAGCTGCCGGGATTGGTGACGCGCTCGCGCCGGCGAAAGCTCTGCAGCAGCTGATTGGCGCGGGTTACGGCCGTGCGGGTGGCGGCGGCGTCAAGGCCCAATTCGGTGAACAATTGCCGCGCGCGGCTGTCGCGCAACGCCGTAGCGGCGAGGTACCAGGCGGCGGCCTCCGGCGCCGAGCGGCCGACCCCCATGCCATATTGATAGAGCATGCCGACGCCGAGGAACCCCGCGCCCGAACCAAGATCGGCGGCGCGTCGGTAATAGCGCATTGCCTGACCGAAATCGGCGCGCACGCCCCGGCCATTGGCGTACATCACCGCCAGGCTGGCATTGGCGTTGGCGCTGGTGTTCGCCGCGTCGTTGGGGGCGCTCGCCGCCGCCCGGAACAGGCGCACAGCCTCCTGCGGATCCTCGCGCACGCCCTGGCCGAGGTCGTACATGACCCCGAGCCGCCATTGCACGCTGGGATTGTCGCGCGAGACGCGGCGGTAGAGCTCGGCCGCGCGCTCATAGCTTTGCGGCACGTGGCGGCCGGTGTCGTAGAACCAGCCGAGCAAGGCGGTCGCGTCGTCGTCGTTGCGCCGGGAGGCCGCGTCGAGCCGTTCGAACGCGGCCGCATTCTGGTTCTCGGCCATCAGGCGGCGCGCCTCGTCGGTTGCCGGAGAGGCAGCAGCGACGGAAGCGAGCCAGACGAGGATCAGAAACGAACGGAACATGGGCATCCTTCAGATAGGCTGGTCGGGAGGATTATGGCAGCAACAGCGACCCATCGCCATAGGAGTAGAAACGATAGCCGCTGGCGATGGCATGTTCATAGGCCGCCAGCATCCTCTCTGTGCCCATCAGTGCTGAAACCAGCATGAACAGGGTCGATCGCGGCAGGTGAAAATTGGTGATCAGACCGTCAATGCCGCGAAAGCGATAGCCCGGTGTGATGAAGATGGCGGTGTCGCCCTCGAACGGGCGGACGATCCCATCCTCGCCAGTGGCGCTCTCGATCAAACGCAGTGACGTCGTGCCGACCGCGATCACCCGGCCGCCCTCGGCGCGAACCACGTTCAGCCGCGCCGCCGTCGCCGCGTCGATCCGCCCCCATTCGGCGTGCATGCGATGCTCCGCCGTGTCGTTGGCCTTGACCGGCAGGAAGGTCCCCGCGCCGACGTGCAGCGTCAGCGTCTCGTGGCCGATCCCGGCGACCTCGAGCGAAGCCATCAATTCCGGCGTGAAGTGCAGGGCCGCCGTCGGCGCCGCAACCGCACCCGCCTTACGCGCGAACATGGTCTGATAATCGTCCGCGTCCCGCTCATCGGTCGGCCGGCGCGCCGCGATATAGGGCGGCAACGGCATCGCCCCGGCGCGGGCAAGGAGCGTCTCGACCGGCTCCTCGCCCTCGAACCGCAGGAGCACAGCCCCCTGCCCGTCCTTGTCGAGCGCAACCGCCGCGACGCCGGCGCCGAAATCGATCCGATCGCCGATCTTCACGCGCCTGGCGTTGCGCAGGAAGGCCTGCCACTCGCGCGGCCCCTCGCGCTTGTGCAGGGTCGCGCCAATCCGCGCCTCGCCCCGCGTGCCTTCAAGCTGGGCCGGAATGACGCGGGTGTCGTTGAACACCAGCAAATCGCCGGCCCGCAGCAGTGCCGGCAGATCGCGGATATTCCGGTCGCTCAGCCCGGCTTGCCCGACCACCAACAGCCGCGCTGCGTCACGCGGCGCGGCGGGGCGCAGTGCGATCCGGTCCTGCGGCAGCGCGAAGTCGAACAGATCGACGCGCATGGGATCAGTCTTGCGGCGTCGGTGCCGGTGTTGGGGTCGCCGGCGGAGCGGCCTGCGGCTGAGCCGGGGGTGCGCCCGTCAGCGACTGGATGTCGAGCGCGCGCAGCGGCCGGGCGGGAGCGGGCACGGCCCGCGCGGCCGCGGCGATTTCCTCCGCGGTGGGCGGCGGCAGATTGTCGCTGCCGATCGACGCGCGCACGATCCGCGTCGGCATCGCGGGAGGCGCGCCGCGCTGCACACGATCGACGAATTCCATGCCGCTGACCACCCGGCCGAACACTGTATACTGCCGATCCATCGACAGCCGGGGCACGAACATGATGTAGAATTGGCTGTTGCCGCTGTTGTGATCCTCGGCGCGCGCCATCGCCACCGCGCCACGCAGATGCGGCAGGACGTTGAATTCAGCGGTCAGGTCCGGCAGCTCGGACTGGCCGGTGCCGGTGCCGGTCGGATCGCCGCCCTGCGCCATGAAGCCTTCGACGACGCGGTGAAAGGCCAGGCCGTTATAGAAACCCTGCCGGGTCAACGTCTTGATCCGCTCGACATGGTTCGGGGCATGGTCGGGCCGCAACTGGATCGAGACACGGCCGCCGTCGGAAAGGTCGAGCACCCAGGTATTTTCGGCCGTCAGCGCCGGCGCGACTGCGGACAGTGAAGGTCCAGCCGGCGCAACGAAGATAGGGGGGGTGTCGGGAGCCGGCTCTTGCGGCCGGGGCCGTGGCTGGCCGCCACCCCCGCCGCCCTGCGCCATCGCAGCCTCACCCATGAACAATGCGGCCAGGCCGAGCATCACCATCTTCATCCGCATCACGCGCACCGATCCATTTCGAATTTCATTTGAGGACGCACCCTTAAACTCTGTCGCGCCTGTCCTCAACCTGAAGCGCTTGTCTGGAGTCTCCTGGCCGGCCCTCTCCCCCACCCGGCCACCCAAACAGTGTATCCTAGATGGGAGGCCGGGTGGGGGAGAGGGCTGGCCAAGCATCCGCGAGAGCGGAAAAGCTAACGCAGCCGGTCGACCCGCTCCCGGACATCGGCGGCGACGGCGGGCGTCACGAACGGCGCGATGTCGCCACCATAAATAGCGATCTCCTTCACCAGTCGCGACGCGATCGGCTGCAGCGAGACATCGGCCATCAGGAAGACGGTCTCGATATCGTCATTGAGCTGCTGGTTCATGCCCGCCATCTGATATTCATATTCGAAGTCGGCGACGGCGCGCAGGCCGCGGATGATGATGCTCGCGCCTTGCCGCTCAGCGAAATGCATGAGCAGCGAATCGAACGACACCACGTCGATCTCGCATTCGACCGTCAGGCCGGCGCGAATTGCCTCGATTTCCCGCCGCACCATCACCAGCCGTTCGTCCAGAGTGAACATGGGCGATTTTGACGCATTGGTCGTGACCCCGATCACCAGCCGGTCGACCAGATGCGCGGCGCGGCGGATGATGTCGATATGGCCGAGCGTGACCGGATCGAAGCTGCCGGGATAGACGCCAGTACGAGTCATCGCCTTCTCCCTAATGATCGCGCGCCACGGCGAAGCGGGCGATATCGCGCAGCAGATCGGCCTCCGCGCCAAAGCCGTGGAGATGCGCTATCGCCTGATCGACCAGCAGCTGCGCCTGCTGACGCGCGCGCTCGACGCCGAGCAGGGACAGGAAGGTTTCCTTCCCCGCCGCCGCGTCCTTGCCGACGCGCTTGCCCGTCCGCTCCTCCTCGCCTTCGGCGTCGAGCAGATCGTCGGCGATCTGGAAGGCCAGGCCGAGGTCGCGGGCATAGCCGCGCAGGCCCGCGCGCCCTTCCGGCGGCACTTTCCCCATGATCGCGGCGGCATCGAGGCACCAGCCGATCAAGGCGCCGGTCTTCAGTTGCTGCAGCCGCGTCACCGAGGCAATGTCGCCATCGCCGTCGGCCATCAAATCCATCATCTGGCCGCCCGCCATCCCCGCCGGACCCGAGGCGCGCGCCAGTTCGGCGATCAGGTCGGCCCGGACGAACGGGTCCTCGTGCGTGGCCGGGTCGGCCAAAATCTCGAACGCAAGCGCGTGCAGGGAATCCCCCGCCAGGACCGCGGTGGCTTCGTCAAAAGCGCGGTGCAGGGTCGGCTTTCCGTGCCGCAGATCGTCATCATCCATGCAGGGCAAATCGTCGTGGATCAGCGAATAGGCGTGGATGCATTCGACCGAGAGCCCGGCCCGCAACGCCCGCCCGCGATCGACCGCGAACAATGCGCAGCCGGCCACCGTCAGCAGCGGGCGCATCCTCTTGCCCCCGCCGATCGCCGCATAGCGCATCGCCTCGTAGAGCCGCGCCCGCGAATCCGGCGGGACCGGCAGCAAGGCATCGAACGCCCGATCGACATCGGCCGCGATCTCGTCCAGCGCCGCGCGCAGCCGCCCCGGAACCAGCGTCACGCTTCTAGCCGTCGCCAAAGGGCACCGTGCCCGCGGGCGCGCCATCGCGGCCCAGCTGGATTTTCTCGATCCGCGCCTGCGCATCGGCCAGCCGCTTTTCGCATTGCTGCTTCAGCCGGTCACCCTCGGCATAGAGATCGATCGCCTGGTCGAGCGGCGTGTCGCCCGTCTCCAGCTTGCGCACGATCTCTTCCAGCCGCTTGAGCGCCGCCTCAAAGGTCAAATCGGTAATGGCCGCGTCGGGCGCTGTGTCTGGCATGGCACCAGCATTGGCGGGACGCGTTCCGAGGGTCAAGCGGGGCGCCAGGCGAGCGGGTGGTCGATCAGATCACGATCGAAGGTAAGGAGCTGCGCATTCTCGATCGCGGAAATGGCAATCAGGAGGCGGTCAAACGGATCGTTGGTGGACGGCCACGGATCGACCTCATGAAGGGTATGAGCAGGCGTGACCGCGAGCAGCGAGAGGCCCGGCATAGCTGCTATGCGTCGCGGAAGATCGCGCGGTGGACAATCGAGCGCGAGTTTGCCGAGCCGATGCTTGATAGCGATCTCCCATAGCGAGGCTGCGCTGACGATTGCGGTTACTTCGGGCTTCGAGAGCAATGTCTTGAACGCTTCCGGGAGGCTGACAACCCTCTGATCCAGCAGCCCGAGCAACACATGTGTGTCCAACACCAATCGCACATCAATTTTCCGGCGTGATCAGGAAGTCCTCTGGCAGCGGATCATCGAAGTCGTCGGCGATGTAAGTGACCAGATCGCGGATACCGTTTTCCTTTTTCCAGCGATCATACGCCTCAAAATCCACCCCGCCCTTTTGCGGCTTCACGATTTCGAAAGCGGGCTCGCCATGCCTTGTGATCACCACGCGTTCCCCGCTTTCCATCAAGCGGACAAGTTCGCTGAGGCGATTCTTCGCTTCCTTGATCGGAACGTGAATAGTCATGCGCAGAAAGTAGCTACCGGTAGCTTCCTGTCAAGGGACGCGGAACCAGAACACCCCGTCTCGCTCCTCCCGCACCGCCGCGCCCTCCACTTCGAGCCGACGCAGGTGGGCCATCGCTTCGCCGGTGGCGAGGCCGTAGACTTCGTCGCCGATCGCGCGGCCGAACAGCACGCCGAACAGGTCGACCGCGCGCTTTGGCTCGCCGAGGCGCTTGGTGATCGCGTCGAGCCGGCCGCGATGGCCGTCGCGCAGGGCTTCGAGGCGGGCGTGCAGGCCGGTGAAGGGCTCGCCATGCGCCGGGAGGACGAGCAGGTCGCCCGGGAGCTGCAGCAATTTGTCGATGCTCGCGAGCCAGTCGCCGAGCGGATCGCCCTCGGGCTCGCTCAAAGATAGCGAAACGTTGGAGGTGATGCGCGGCAGCACCTGATCGCCCGCGATCATCGTGCCGCCCTCGAGATCGACCAGGCAGGCATGTTCGGGCGAGTGGCCGTTGCCGGTCACGACGCACCAGGTCCGGCCGCCGATCGCAAGCTCGTCGCCATCCTGCAGCCGAACAATGGACAGCGGTACCGGGCTGACCACGGAAGCGAAGAAGCGCCAGGGCTTGCTCTCGGCCTCGGCAATTCGCGCATCGTCCCAACCGGCGGCGCGGCGGTAGGCGATGTCCTCGGCCGGGGGCGCGTCGCGGGTGTCGAGGGTGAGCATGCGGGCGAACAGCCATTCGCCGCGGGTCATCCACAGCCGGACGCCGAATCGCTCGGTCAGCCAGCCGGCCAGGCCGACATGGTCCGGGTGCATGTGGGTGACGAAGACGCGAGTAATGCGCTTCCCCGCCAGCGGGCCTTCGAACAGTTTCTCCCAGGCGGCGCGGACCGGCGGGATGTCGAGGCCGGTATCGACCAGGGCGACGCCGTCCTCATCATCCAGCGCCCAGACGTTGATGTGGCCCAGCGCCCCCGGCAGCGGCAGGCGCGCCCAGTGCACGCCCGGCGCGACCGCGATCAGCTCCCCGTCCGCCGGCATACGGCGGCCAAACGGGTAAGTCAGGCCGCGATGGGTGGTCGGTCCCTCATCCCCGTCCTCGACCAGCGAGATGTCAGGCGCGGGGGCGGGTGCGGCCTTGTCGGCCATTGAGCGGTCAGCGCTTGAACAGGGCCGCGTCGGCCTCCGCGGCCGTCGGCGCGGTATCCCCGCCGCCCCACACTTCCTGCCCGGCTTGCCCGGCCTGCTCGGCCGAATGCGCCGCCTCGGCCTCGCGGGCCGCGGCGTCACGCTCGGCGCGCAGTTCGCCGATCAGGGCTTCGCGCTCGTCGGCCAGGCGCGGATCGACCGGCGCCGCCTCGATGCCCTTCAGCTTCGCCGCGCGGGCGACCGCCGCGTCCAGCTCGCGCTGGCTGGTGAGGCCGAGCGTGACGGGATCCTTCGGGGTGATATTGGCGATGTTCCAGTGGCTGCGCTCGCGCAGCGCCTGGATCGTGGTGCGGGTGGTGCCGATCAGCTTGCCGATCGCGCCGTCCGACAGTTCGGGATGATTGCGGATCAGCCAGGCGACGCCGTCCGGCTTGTCCTGACGCTTGGACACCGGCGTGTAGCGCGGGCCTTTGGTGCGGATCGCCTTGTCCGGCTCGCGCTGCATCTGCAGGGCATAATCCGGATCGGCCTGGCCGCGGTCGATCTCTTCCTGCGTCAGCTCACCCGAACGGAGCGGATCGCGGCCGGTCAGCTTGGTCGCGGCGGTATCGTCGGCGATCGCCTGCACCTCGAGGATGTGCAGGCCGCAAAATTCGGCGATCTGCTTGAAGGTGAGCGCGGTGGTCTCGACCAGCCAGCTGGCGGTCGCGTGGGGCATGAGCGGCTGCGCCATTCCCGAAAATCCTTGTGCTAGAAACGATAAGGGCCGCCCCATCGGGAGCGGCCGCTTGCAGACTCCAACTTAGGACGCGACAGGGAGCGAGGCAAGCAGAAAGCCTACGCTTTCTCCAGTGTCGCTCTTTCCGGATCGTCTGCAGGGGCGCGCACGATCGGCACCAGGCCGTCCAGGAATTGCCGCGCGCTTTCGTCCCAGCCGAAATGGCCGGCATATTCGGCGCAAGCGGCGCGGTCGCGGGTCAGCGCCCTGGCGATCGCGGCGTCCAGATCCTCGTCCATGCTGCCGACCTTGTCGTTCAGCACGTCGATCGGCCCCTGCACCGGATAGGCGGCGACCGGCGTGCCGGTCGCCAGCGCCTCGATCAGCACCAGCCCGAACGTGTCGGTGCGGCTGGGAAAGACGAAGACATCAGCGCTTCGATAGGCGGCGGACAGATCCGCGCCCATCAGCTTCCCCAGGAAATGCACCTGCGGATATTTGGCTTTCATCTTCTCCAGCGCCGGGCCGTCGCCGACCACCACCTTGGTGCCGGGGTGGCTGGCCCGCAGGAATGCCTCGACATTCTTTTCGACCGCGACCCGGCCGACATAAAGCTGGATCGGATAGGCCAGCCGCTCCATCTGCGGGTGGCGCGGGCCGTCGACGGTGAATTGCGACAGATCGACGCCGCGGCCCCAATGGCGGGTGTGCGGAATGGCGTTGGCGTGCAGCTCCGCCTCGACCGCCGGGGTCGAGACCATCACGGCCTTGGACGGGGCGTGGAACCAGCGGATGTAGCGCCAGAACCAGCGCGCCGGCAGCTTCGTGCGCTTCGACACATATTCCGGAAACTGGGTATGATAGGCGGTGGTGAAAGGCAGCCCCTGCTTCACGCAGAACTTCCGCGCCGCCACGCCGAGCGGGCCTTCGGTGGCGATGTGGATCGCATCCGGATTGGCTTCGACGATCCGTTTGCCGACGCTGCGGGTCAGCGCGAGACGGATTTCGGGATAAGTCGGGCACGGCATCGACTTGAACTGATCGGGCGAGATCACCGTCACCTTATGGCCGATCTTCTCCATTTCGGCCTTCACCGATTGCAGCGTGCGGACCACGCCGTTGACCTGCGGATTCCAGGCATCGGTGACGATCAGGATGTTCATACGCCCCCTTATCAACCCGCTCGCCGAGAAGGGAGAGGAAAGGGATGCCTCAAGCAGCCACACGCAGCTCCGCGCCGATCTCAGCGCGCGCCTTGATCTCGTCGGGCCAGTGGAGCAATTCCATGCGGCCGTCGAAATGTTCGACCAGCGCGTTGCAGCCTTCGACCCAATCGCCGTCATTGTAATAGGTGACGCCGTCGAACTGCTTGATCTCGGCGGTGTGGATGTGGCCGCACACGACGCCATCGGCGCCACGCCTCTTCGCCTCGGCCGCGAGTGTCTGCTCGAAGCGCGAGATGACCGAGACCGCGCTCTTCACCTTGTGCTTGGCATGCTTGGACAGCGACCAATAATGCAGGCCGAACGTGCGCCGCACCGCGTTGACCGCGACGTTTAACTGCATGAGCGTCCGGTAGGCCCAATCGCCCAGGAAAGCCAACCAGCGATGGGCGAGCACCACCGCGTCATATTCATCGCCGTGCACGATCAGCAATTTGCGCCCGTCCGCCGTCATGTGCATCGCCTGCTTGCGGATTTCGACACCCCCGAAATTCATCCCCGCGAACTGGCGGAACATCTCGTCATGATTGCCGGGAATGAAAATGACTTTGGTGCCGCGCTTGGCCCGCTGCATCACCCGCCGCACGATCGCATTGTGCCGTTCCGGCCAATAGAAGCGCTTCTTCATCCGCCAGCCGTCGATGATGTCGCCGACCAGATAGAGCTTCTCGCTGTCGACATGATCCAGGAAGTCGATCAGCAGGCCGTCGTTGCAGCCCCGCGTGCCGAGGTGAATGTCGGATATCCAGATCGTCCGGTAGCGCCGCCGGGGCGTGCCGGACGGGCCGAAGCCGGCGTCGCGTGAGGCCAGGTCCCGGCGGACCTTGCCGAGCCCGGTTTCGGTCACTTCGCTGAGCCGCGTCCGCGCATTCATGGCTTTTTCTCCCGCTGCCTCGACCGGGGCCGTGACTCGCGTGATTATGTTACGGTTTGAATCGGAGCGGTGTGACGATCTGGTGACGGTGGACGGCGTCAGAGCCGCTCGACGATCGTCACATTGGCGATGCCGCCGCCTTCGCACATCGTCTGCAGGCCATAGCGGCCGCCGCGCCGGTGCAGGGCGTGGACGAGGGTCGCCATCAGCTTCGCCCCGGACGCGCCGAGCGGATGGCCCAGCGCGATCGCGCCGCCATGGGCGTTCAGGCGCGCCGGATCGGCGCCGGTGTGGCGCAGCCAGGCGAGCGGGACCGGGGCAAACGCCTCGTTCACTTCGAACAGATCGATATCGCCGATGCTGAGCCCCGCCCGGGCGAGCGCCTTGTCGGTGGCGTAGAGCGGCTCTTCCAGCATCACCACCGGATCACCGGCGGTGACGGTGAGATTGTGGATGCGCGCGAGCGGGGTGAGGCCGTGCGCCTGCACAGCCGCCGCCGACGCGATCAGCACCACGCTGGCGCCGTCGCAAATCTGGCTGGCATTGGCAGCGGAGATCACGCCGTTGGGGTCGAGCAATTTGACCGAGGAAATGCTCTCGTAGCTCGCGTCGTAGCGTATGCCTTCGTCGGTGACATGGCTCTCCCGGCCGCCTTCCGGCGCGTCGATCTCGACCGCGACGATCTCGTCGGCAAAAGCATTGGCCTGCGTCGCGGCAATCGCTTTCTCGTGGCTGGTCAAAGCAAAGCGATCCAACTCCTCGCGGCTGAAGCCATATTTCTGCGCGATCATGCCGGCGCCGACGAACTGGCTGAACATCGGCACGCCGAAGCGCCGCTGGATGCTTTCCGGCCAAGGCGTGCCGAGACCGTTCTGCATCGGCAGGATGGTCGGCATCCCCATCGGCACGCGGCTCATCGATTCGACCCCGGCCGCGATCACCAGATCCTGGGTGCCGCTCATCACCGCCTGGGCGGCGAAATGGATCGATTGCTGGGACGAGCCGCATTGCCGGTCGATCGTCACCGCGGGCACCGATTGCGGCAGCTTCGACGCCAGCACCGCATTGCGGCCGACATGGGCGGATTGCTCGCCGGCCTGGCCGACGCAGCCCATGATCACGTCCTCGATCGCGGCGGGATCGACGCCCGCGCGATCGACGGTTGCATTGAGCACCGCGGCGGCGAGATCGGCCGGATGCCAGGCCGCGAGCCGTCCCCCCTTGCGTCCGCCGGCCGTGCGGAGGGCGGAGATGATATAGGCTTCGGGCATGACCTGGCTCCTTTGGCGCCTGATTAGAGGAAGAAAGGGCCACCCCCAACCCCTCCACGAAATCGTGGAGGGGAGTCACCATCTGGCTCCCCTCCAGCATTTGCTGGAGGAGCTGGGGGTGGTTCTTCCTTTCTTCCCAATCACCACCTAACCAGCGACTCATGCAGGCCTATCTCGACCTCATGCAGCGCATCCTGGACGAAGGGGTGGAGCAGCAGGACCGTACCGGCACGGGCACGCTCAGCGTGTTCGGGCACCAGATGCGCTTCGACTTGGCGAAGGGCTTTCCCTTGGTCACGACAAAGAAATTGCACCAGCGCTCGATCTTCATCGAATTGCTCTGGTTCCTGCGCGGCGACACCAATGTGCGCTGGCTGCAGGAGCGCAAGGTGAGCATCTGGGACGAATGGGCGAACGAGGAAGGGGAGCTCGGGCCCGTCTACGGCAAGCAGTGGCGTGACTGGGAAGGGCCGAATGGCGAGCATGTCGACCAGATTGCCGAGCTGATGCGGCTCATTCGCACCGATCCGGGGTCGCGGCGGCAGATCGTCACCGCCTGGAACCCGGCGGAGAACCCCCGCATGGCGCTGGCGCCCTGCCATTGCCTGTTCCAGACGCAGGTGGCGGGCGGGAAATTGCATTTGCAGCTCTACCAGCGCAGCGCCGACGTCTTCCTGGGCGTGCCGTTCAACATCGCCAGCTATGCCCTGCTGACCCACATGCTCGCCCAGCAATGCGGGCTGGAACCGGGGACGTTCGTCTGGACCGGCGGCGACTGCCACCTTTATTCCAATCATCTGGAGCAGGCGCGGCTGCAGCTGACGCGCGCGCCGCGGTCCCTCCCCCGGCTTAACATCCTGCGCCAACCCGATGGCATAGATGCTTATGAATATGAGGATTTCGAAGTGACCGGTTACGATCCCCACCCGCACATCAAGGCGGCGGTGGCGGTATGAGCACCTCGCAAAGCCTGCCTTTGCGAGGAAGCAAATGAGCGTTGTCACGATGATCGTCGCCATGGCGGAAAATCGCGTCATCGGCCGCGACGGCAGCTTGCCGTGGCACCTGCCGGCGGATTTGAAGCGCTTCAAGACGCTGACCATGGACAAGCCGATGATCATGGGCCGCCGCACGTTCGAGAGCCTGCCGGGCCTGCTGCCGGGGCGCCGCCACATCGTCCTGACCCGCGACCGCGACTGGGAAGCGGAAGGCGCGGAAGTGGTGCACGGCATTGGCGGCGCCTTGATCAAGGCGGGCGAGCCGGAAGTGACGGTGATCGGCGGCGCGGATATTTTCCGGAGGTTCATGCGCGTCGCGGACGTGATCGAACTGACGCAGGTCCACGCGGTGGTGGAGGGCGACACCTTCATGCCCGAATGGGACCCGCGCTGGTGGCGCGAGGTTTCGCGAGAGACGATCGAAGCCGAAGGGGAGCAACCCGCCTACAGCTTCGTGCGGCTGGTGGCGGATTAGGCCGCCCGCGCCATCATTTCGTTGGCGCGATCCTGGGTGTCGATCACCGTCAGATAATTGAGCAGCCGGTTCTCCTCGAGCCGGCGGAGCAAATTGTTCTCGTGATAGGGCAGGACGATTTCCGCCACCGCGGCGCTCCACGGCGCGTCGGTGGCGAACAGGACGCCCAGGCCGAACACGGCGGGGACTTCGGCGAACATATGCTCGCGGCCGGCCTTGGCTTCGTCGTGCAGAAAATCCTCGATCCCGGTCAGCACGCCGTTGCGCCGGCCGCCTTCATGGGTGGCCCAGGCGAAATGGCCCATGCCGCGGAAGCCGCGATTGGGAACCAGGCCGGAGCGGCCCGGAAAGGCGCCCGCGTCGAAGCTGTGGGGGTGGCGATATTCGGCCGGGATCGTGTCCGGCGCATAATACATGTCGCGCCGGCCCGACGGCCAGCAAATGTCGTGGAAAAAGACCAGCAACGGCTTGCCGTCCGCCCGCGCGCGTCCGGCGATGGCGTGGGTCTCGTGATAGGCGGTGTACCAATTGTGGTCGCCGTCGACGATCCAGGCGTCGACGTCCCCGCAATCCGGGATCACCGCGAGGCTGAGGTCGGCCATATGCCGCACCGCTGGATTGGCTGCGGCCCAGGCGGTGAATTCGGGCTTCGGAGCCGGATCGATGCTGGTCAGCCGGCCTTCCGCCGCCGCCACATGATCCGCGAGCAATTGCGTCATGCCGCCATATTCGGCGCCGATCTCGACGATCTCCTTCGCCTCCGCCGCAGCCAGACAGGGCAGGATGATGTCGCGGAATTCCGCCATCGAATGGATCAACAAATCGGACATCAGGCGGCCTCTCTCATTTCTATGCGCGGTGCGCGGCGGACGACTGGGCGAAAGACGATGCTGAGCAGCACCGGCCCGTCGATCGCCCCGGGCGGCGGCGGGGGCACGAGCATCAAAGCGCCTTCGCCGCAGCGATAGAAGCCGGGCGAAACCTGCTCCATGCCGTCGCAGATCGGCTCGGCGGTCACGGGCGGGGTGATGATCGCCTGGCGGCTGTCGTGGAAGGCGCCGACCGCGTGGAAGGCCGCTTCCTCGATCTGCACCCATTCGGCCGCCGCGCCGATCGCGATGCCGGCGGCGAAGCGCCCCTCACCGACCGGAATGGTGGCGAGGAAATAGCCGTCATGGGTGGCGTGCGCCTCGATCGGCAATATGGTCTGGCCGGTGCCGTCGGCGAGGAAGCCCGTGAGCTCCAGCGTCTGCGCCTGAAAATCGGCGGGGCGCAGATCGAGCTGGTGCCGCGTCGCCGCGAACAGCGAAAGCAATTGCGGCAGCCCGTGCCGCTGCAATTCGCCGGGCAGATACATGCGGTCCGACTGGTTCACGTAAAACAGCCCGCGACGGCGGAGGCCGGTTTCCGCTTCGTCCGGATCGACCAGGGCGACCATGTCGTCCGAGCCGAGGTTCACGTCGTGATCGAAGGCCTGAAGAACGTCGACTTCCTCGGCGGTCGGCAGGAACAGGAAGCGCGCCAGCACCGAGGCGGCGGCGCGGCGGCGGCAATCGCCGTCGTCCGATTTCGCAGGAGCGACGACGCCGTCGGTTGAATGCTCCGCATAGGCGACGCAAGCCGCCTGGACGCGGTCGCGGACCTGGTTCTGAAGGCCCTTCTGCCCCGCTTCCTTGCGAACCGGCGCACCCTCGCCATCATAAGCGACGACCGACCCTTGAGCGACCGTGCAGAGTTGCTCCACCACCGCGATCGGCATGGAGAGCGAATGCAAGGCGGCGAGATCATAGTGGCGCGGGTCGAGCAGGCCTTTCTTGTCGCTGTCCGTAATCTCCGGATCGCGCAGCAGCAGATAGCGGCCGGCGACATGGAGCTTCATCCGCTCGCGCAGCATCGGCTCGACGAGGGTCTGGACCGAACCGGCATAGCCCAGGTCCACGAACATCACCGCGTCGCCCTCTTCAACGCCCGCGCGCTTCAAATGGCGGATGAGGCTGTCGGCATAAGCATTTGATCTTTGCACGATCGTGCGAATCGTCGCGGGGCCGAAGGCGGCTTTGTTCAGCTCCGCCTGCCCCGCAAAGCCATTGCGGCCGCGGGTCAGCTTCATCGCCTCGCTCATGGTCAGGCCGAGCTGCTTGGACAGCACATCGACGCGGCCATGCTTGCCTTCGTCGTAGAGATAGTCGCGGATCGCGGCCTCGCTTTGCAGGCAGGCGCGCCGGGCGGAAAAGCGGCTGATCTCGACCGGCTGGCCCTGCTCGTCGCCATAGAGCGCGCGATAGACCTGCAACGGCAAATGGCCGTCGCGCATCAGGAACAGCGGCTTGACCGGCTTGCCGAGCGTCTCGGAGAGCGCGATGCGCTCATCCTCCACCCAGCGGGCGAAGGCGGTCATCACCGGTCCGAGCACGTCGTGGCCAAGCGCCTCGGCAGCATCCTCGCTGCCGTGCAGCGACAGCACCGGCCGGTGCGGCGCAACGATGGGCGCGCTGCTGCGGGCGGTGGGATCGATCATCGCCGCCGCCGCCGCTTCGAGACGCAGGCGCTGCGTCGCGCCAGGCGTGAATTGCTTCAGATGGGCGGTGACGATGCCGAGCTTGGCCGGCGCCTCCTGGTCCGCGACGATATTGTCGCCGACGTGGAAGATCGCTTCGGCGCCGCAATTGAGAGCCTTCAGCACCGGCTTGAACAGGCCCTCCGCCTTGCCGACGCCATGGTCGCAGGAAACGAAGAAACGGTCGGTCAGGGCCGCGACCTCTTCGCCCGCCGCCGCCGCGATCAGGTCGCGCAGCTGGTCTTGCGAGAGATAGGTGTCGCTGACGATGATGATCTTGAGCCCCTTGGCCTTCGCCGCCCGCATCAAGTCGACGGTCGGCGCGAAGCCGTAGCAATGGCGTGCTTCGGCGTTCAGCTCGTGCTGGACGGCCTCGTCCACGTCAGCCTCCGAAGCCCCCGGCATCATCGCGCGATAGATCGCCTCGATCCGTACCTCGGCCTTGCCGGTGCCGACGAAGGCGCGCTGGCGAGCGCGGGCCTCGGCCTTCGCGCGCGGCCACAGCCCGCCGCCGGCAACCGGCAGGTCCGCGAACACGTCGCGCGGCGCGATGCAATTGCGCCAGAGCAAGGTGTCGAAGCAGTCGAGCGAGAGATATTTCACGCGCGGCGGCGCGCGGTCGAGCAGGTCCGGGAGTTCGAACGCGCGGACGGATAGCTTGATGGTCATAATGTCCCCCAGCGCCTCAGTCGTCCCACTCGCTCAACGAGCGGCGGAGCTTGTCCAAGGCGGCTTTCTTGATCTGGCAGATGCGCGCGGCGCCGACGCCGAGCGTCTGGCCGATCTCGTCCAGATTCATTTCCTCAACGAAGTAGAGCTGCAGCACCATCGCGTCGCGCTCGGGCAGGTCGCGAATGCCTTCGGCGATCGCGGCCTTCAGCCCCTCGCGTTCCAGTGCGTCATCCGCCCGTTCCTCGACGTCAGCAAACCACATCGAATGATCGGAATAGACTTCGTCCAGGCTTTCGTG
>JBBSLM010000020.1:0-15779 GCA_038255245.1 Sphingomonadales bacterium | reverse complement strand
GGGCGCGCTGCTGGCGGCGCTCGGCATCGCGCTGGGGGCGTTTGGCGCGCACGCGCTGAAGGGGACACTGGACGCGCAGCAGCTCGATTGGTGGCATAATGGCTGCCAATATCAGTTGTGGAATGCGGTCGGTCTGGTGGCGCTCGGCGCATTGCCGCGACGGCTGGGGCTGGCGGCGATCCTGATCGGCGCGGGCACGATCCTGTTCGCCGGGAGCCTTTATGCGATGGCGCTCACAGGCAATCGCGGGCTCGGCATGGTGACGCCGGTCGGCGGGGCGCTGATGATCGCGGGCTGGCTGCTCGCCGCCTGGCGGCTCTATCGGCGCGGCTGACGCAAGCCCAGCAGCCAGTCGACGACCCAGACCAGGGCGGCGAGGCCGACGCCGATACCGGTTCCCAGCAACATGCCGATGGTCGGCTGTCCATAGCTCGTGCCGACGATCAGTCCGGCCAGGATGCCGACGGCGATGAAGACGCCGCCCGCGAGGCCGCCGGGGCGGCGTTGCTCGGAACGGCTCGGGGGATTGGTCATGCGGCTCCTATGGCATTGCACGACGGGCAGGGCCAACGGAGAAAATCGTCCTCAACGGCTCGTTAAAGGTTAACGTGCGCGCTTTCACAATCGCGCGGCGGCTAAACGGTTTGCAGCGCAGCCAGGCCGGATCGACTGAACTTGCAAACCCACGTCCACATTCCCGATGCAGCCGCCGCGCGTGAAGCGGCCGATCTGATCGAGCGGTTCGGCGATTTCGCCGCGGACGAAGCGGCCTCGCGCGCCTGTCGCAGCCGCGAACTGGGCAATGTGGTCCATTATTGCCGGTGGCGGCAGATCCAGCGCTTCATCGAGCATCTCGGCAATGCCGGGGCGGAAGTCACGGTTCACTGATTTCGGGTTAAGGCGGCGGCCGGTGCAGCTCTTCAAACGCAGCGAAACGCGCTGCCGGACGGGCTCCTGACTTCTTCGCGCGAGACGATCGTCAGGACGCGGCGTTCGGTTTCGCCGCCCCGTTCCATGATCAGCACATTGGGCGCTTCGATCCGCCAACGGCCCTGGCTGGCATCGGGAAAGGTTAGCGAGCCGCCGGAGTCGAAGCGCAGCATCTCGCGGCAATCGCGCGAATCGGCCCAAGTGCCCGCAAACCATTCCTCAGTCACCGGCGTCACGGGCGTGCGCAGGGCGAACCACCAGACGCCGAAGGCGATGCCGGCGGCCGCCACCAAGCCGGCCAGGCTGAGCCAAAGCCATTTCAGGCTCTTGCGCGGCGCATGGGCCGGCGGTGGATAAGGTGGGGCAGAGCCGTGTGCGCCGAGCGGGGGCTGCGAATGGGGCGCTGCTTGCGGCCGGGGCATGGGGGGCGGCGCGGCAGGGGGCGGACCTGCCTGGAATTCACGCGCCTTTACGGCGATGCGGTCGATCGCCTCGTCGCGCTGTTCGATCCAGTCGATCCACTGGGAATCGGCGAGGTGATAGGACAGTTCGTGCGGCTCGATCCGCTCCAGCCGCATCGGGATGATCGACTTGTTCGATTGATCGGCGAGGATCAGCTCGCGCTTCACCTGCTTGCTGCGCTCGGAATCGATGCAGAAGAGGAGGAGCATCGCGTCGGTATCGGCAATGGCGTGGCGGATCGCGACGTCCCATTGTTCGCCCGGCTCGATATCGCGCGGGGCGATCCAGCAATCGACGCCGCGGGCGTTGAGCGCGCGCTCGATATGGAGCGCGGTCTCCGACTTCGTCGACGGATGGCTGACGAACAATCTGGGGGGTCTTTTATCGTCCATGACGGCTCCCGGCTCGCTTAAGTCTTATCGGTCCGTGTCGTCGCGTTCAACGGCGCTGCTTCGCCTGTTCCCCTTGGCGGCGGTCAGCCGGTACATCGGAAAGGCGCCATATTTCTTAGCCAGATCGACCTGGCCGACATAGCGGCAGCGGAACCGGAAGGGGGCGTGCAGCGCGACCATCGCCGCGAACGGCTCGGTCACATAAACGTCGCCGGGGGGCGTGACCGGTTCGATGCGGGCGGCGCGAGCGACTTCGTTGCCGAGGAAATTGGCGAGGCCGGTCACCCGGTCTTCCGACTGATAGACCGAGCCGTAATGGAGGGCGATCCGCATCCCGCCCAGTTCCGGCGGCAGGCCGAGACCGCTTGCGTCATAACCGTTCAGCACGCGCTGCAGGTGCAGTGCGACTTCCGCACCGGCGGCGGCGCTATCCATCACCAGATAGAGCGCGTCGCCCCAGGTGTTGCGGGCCAGGATGTGATGGCGCTGGGCAGCGAGCACCTCGGCGATGCGGCCCATGATTTCGCGGTCGAACACCGGATAAGCGGATTCGGCCAGGCGG
The DNA here is from genome assembly GCA_038255245.1 of Sphingomonadales bacterium. Classification (GTDB taxonomy): domain Bacteria; phylum Pseudomonadota; class Alphaproteobacteria; order Sphingomonadales; family Sphingomonadaceae; genus Allosphingosinicella. The sequence continues at coordinate 13,433 of JBBSLM010000020.1, read as the reverse complement.
GAGAAACCGGCATAGTCGGTGAACAGGATGGCGGCGGTGCGGCGAGGCAGGGACGGGGCGGCGGCGGCATCGGGCCGGGGATAATCGCGGTCGATCGACCCGGGCGCGATCACTTCCGTCTCGCCGCCGCGCCCCTGCCAGAGCAGGACGTCGGCGCCGGTGCCGACCGGGCCGCCCGGCGCGCCGTCCCAGATGGCCAGCTGGAAGGCGTTGGTGGCGAGATGCTGGGCGCGCAGCCGCGCCCGGCCCATCGCGACCGCGGCGCAATAGCCGAACAGGCCCGGGTCGCTGACATAATGGAGACGCGTCGAATAAGTGACGCTCTCCGCTGCGGCGAGGCAGGCCTCGGCCCGCGCGACCCAGGCCTCGCCCGCCGGCGCGATCGACTGGGCGAAGAAATCCTCCCTGATGCAGGGCAGGACGATGTTCAGTTCGCCGCCCCGGCGCAGCACCGCTTCGGCAACGAGAATGTCGGCGCCGGCGGCGATCGAACCATAAGCGTAGCCGGCATTGCGCGCCTCCAGCGCCGCGTCGATCTCTCGCGACAGGCGCGCTTCCTCGTCCGGATCGGGCAGGAAGATGTGGCCGGCATAATGGAAAGCGGCGGGCGCCCGGAGGGGAGCGAGCAGGGCGCGCCGCGCGGCCGGCGGCACCTTCAGCCGATCGGCGATCACGCCGAGCTGGCGCACCGTGGTGGCGCGGTTGCCGACCGTGCAATTGGGCAGGGTGATAGCGAGCCGCGCCGCCTCGGCCGCATCCTTGAAGCGCCAGAGCAGCAGCGAAGCCTCGGCGCGGGTGGCGGCGTCGTAATAATCCTGCGGATCGGCGACCTTCGGCATCGCCAGGATTTCCGTGGCGAGCGCGCTGGACGTTTCGGCATCGCCGGTCAGCAAGGCGAGGCTGGCGGCGTTGATGCCGGGATAGGCATCGCCGCTGTCGCGATAAATGGCGAGATAGGCGCGATAGGCCTGTTCGAGCTGGCCGGCATCGCCGTCGAGGCCATTGTCCTTCAGCAGCCGCGCACCGAGCGCGCGCTTGTGGGGGTTGCTCGACCGGTCGAGCCCGGCGGAGCGGAAAATGTCGAGCGCGCGCTGGGTGTCGCCCATCCGCGCCAGGGTCAGCGCCTGCTGGTGGTAGAGATCCTCCGACGCCGCACCGGCGGCGATGGCGCGCGCGGCAATGTCATAGGCGCGAAACGGATCGCCGCGGCCGAGCGCCTCGCGCGCCGCGACGAGCGCTTCTTCCGCGCTGACTTCGGCCTGGCTGGTCAAGTCGCTTCCCGCTCCCTGAATCCAGCGTCGATCCAAATGCAGCGGCGGTCAAGCGCAAGCGGGCGATTGCGCAATCGGGGAAGCTGGCAGGAAAATCAGGAGCCGCGGGCGACCCGAACCCCATTTTCGACCGTGGTTCGCGGGCCGCGAACGACCGGGGCCGGACGGGCCTGCTGCGAGCGGGCCTGGCGCTGCGCCGTCGCGCGGGTGGTACGCTGGCGCGCGGCGCGACCGCTGGGATGCTGGAACGTGGGCCGCTCGACCGCGTGCCGCTCGACCCGGGCCTGCTCGACGACGGCGCGTTCGATCCGCGCCGGCTGGAAGCCCGGCGGCGTGCGGGTCGCGGCGGCGCGCGGGGCGCGGGCGACGTAATTGACCGAGGCCTGGCGGCCGGGCGCCGGCTCAACCGCGGCTGGCGGCTGGTCGAAGGAAGCGACGCTGCCGGCGCGCGGATGGCGGTAGAAAATGTGCGCGCCGACCACCGTGTGGCGGATCAGGCTCGGCGCCCAATAAGGGCGGATCGCCGTCGTGTGATAATTGAGCGAGAGGCCGACCGGGCGGAAGACCGAACCGCGCAGGGCCGCGGTGGCAATGCGCTCGGCGCGGGACCATGAGGCGCCTTCAGCCACGCCGCGCGCCATCGATCCATCGCAGGTGAAGCTGAACTGGCAGCCGGTGCGCCGCTCGGAGCCTTGATAGACCACGCCGCAGACGCTGGCCGGATAGAAAGGATGGCGCACGCGGTTGAGCACGACCTGGGCGACGGCGCGCTGGCCATCCTCGGACTCGCTGCGCGCTTCGTAATAGATGGCCTCGGTCAGGCACCTGAGCGCGCGCTGGTAGGACGAGCGGTCCTGCGGCGCCTCGAACGGCCGCGCCGCCTCGGTCGCCAGCGCCGGGCCCGGCGATGCGGAAAGGAGCAGCAGGCCGGCGACGGCCGCGCTTCGAACGGAGGAAAGCAGACTGGTCACAATGCCGACCTAAAGGGCGCGGCTTGGCATCCGGTTAAGCCGGGCGGTTAACGGTTCGTCTTCGTCGCAAAGAGCCGCCGGTTGGTCGCCCGGCGCGATCCTGTCAGTCGCCGATCAGGGTGAAGGACGCCCAGCGGCTGGGATGCGCATAGTTCCGCTCGATCGCCAGCGCATCGACGCGGTTGCGCACCGCGATCATCGCATCGCGCAGGGCGCCTGCGCGCGATACCGCGCCATTTCCCCTCCGCACGGCCGCAACGGCTGCGGCGGTCAGCCTTGGCGCCACATCGTCCACTACCGGCCAGAACGAAACGAGCAGGCTGCGCGCGCCGGCAAGGAAGAACGCCTGCGACAGCCCTTCGAGTGGCGGCGAGTTGGCGCGCGAGCCCGTGCCGGAATTGCAGGCGGACAGGATGACCCATTCGGCGGTAAGGGTCAGCGCGGCAATCTCCGAGCTGGTCAGCAAGCCGTCGGCGGCCGGCTCGTTCGAGACCGGATGAAGGACGAGGGCGGATTCATTGAGACCGCTGGCGGGCCGCGCGGTGAGACCGTGGGTCGAGAAGAGCAGGAGGTTGGCGCTGGACACATCGCGCGAGCGAATGAACGCCTCATTCGCCTGTTCCCCCGTCACGATACGCACGTTGGCACCCTCCAGCGCCGAGGCGACAAGGTTTAGCTCCGTGCGAACGCACGGCAGAGCGGGCAAGGCGTCCCGCAGGTCGAAGGGCGAGGCATATCGCGTCTCGTTCGCGGTGCGCATCCGCAGCGCAAGCGCGCGGCCCTCACCCCGCGTCAGCTGGCATTCGTTCGCGGCCGGGTCCGCATCCGCTGCCGATGCGCCGCCGGTCATGCCTATGCCGACGAAAGACAGGCCGGGAGCGGCCGGTGGCGATGCGGGCGCGCGGCGACGGAGCAGCTGGAAAGCGCGGACGGAGGGGAGGTGGCTGATCGCGAAATCGTCGATCAGCCAGCGCGTATTGCTCAGTTCTGCCCCGCCAACCGTCGGCGCTGCGGGTGGACGGCTGACCAAGGTCGAGAAAGGGAGACGCTGGGCCGGGCCATTGGCAACGACGATCAGATGGCGCTTGTCCGCCAATGTCGCCGCGAGCGGGCCGATCGTCTGAGCGTAAAGGTCGTGCGCCAGCCCGGCCGAATAGCGCCGTCCCTGCTCGCTCAGCGAGTCCCACATCAATTCGACGGTCGATCCCTGCGGCACGGACTGGGCCCCAAGTTCCCAGGTCAGCCGCTCGACCGCCCGCTCCATCCGGAATCGATTCCAGTTCGAGACATGAACTTGCTGGCTCTCTGCCGTGACGACGATGGTGGTGGTGCCGTAATGCCGCGTATCGACGAGAATGAGCGCCTCGTCGGGACGGAGCAGGCGGCGCGCGGTATCGAGCCGCACCGGTTCAACCGAGACGATTTCATTCCAGCCAGGCACTCGCGCGGCGAGCGCTTCGCTCGTCCGTCTGGCATCCGCCTCGGCCCGGGCAAGCAGAGAGGTTCTCTGGGACGGGGTCGCGCTCATCAGCGCTAGATATTCATCGCCCGAGATGCTGACGCTCCGGCCCGCATTTCCGACCGACTGCAATGGGCCGGACAGCGCCGCCGCAGGTTCCACCGCCCTCGTTTCGGTCGGTGCCAAGGAAGGTCGCTGCATGGCGATCCGCAGGTCCTGGAATGCTTCGATCTGGGCGATGAAGCGGTCATAGTCGGCACCTGCCCCGGCCGCCGCCGCCGCTTCCCGGCCGATCGCTAAAGCGAGATCAATATCGACGTTGCTTTGGGTCGAACTGCTGATGACGGGCCGGGCATTGAAGCCCTGGATCATGCTGAACAGGCCCGCCTCGACGTCGGGCTCCGCGCCGGTCGCGCCCGGCCTGATCCGCCTCCACAGCGTCGTTTGCGGATTCAGCGGATCGGGCAGGATCCAGCGTTCGTCGGGCGGCTCGGTATTGGCGGCATGATCGGTGAGGTAGAGGCGCAGCATCGCGTCGGGCGAACGGTCGGAAGACAGGCGGGCGAGCCGCTGCGTCAAAACGTGATTGAAGACCGACTGGGTGACCTCGGGGCAATAGGGCGGAATGCCCTCCCTGGCGGCATCGTTGAGCGCGCTCCGCAGAGCAGTGAAGTAGCAATGCTCGGTCGGATAGACCGTGTCGGAGCAACCCGTCCGGTCGGCGTTTTGGTCGCGCATCAGCCGGGCGAGGCAGGCCCCGGCGGCGTTTACCCGCAGAATGGTCGCCGGATCGTCGGGCAGGACGGTGCGCAATTCGTCCTGAACGCGAAGGGCGCTTTCACGGTCGCCCGCGATCATGAGCGCACGCAGGTAGGCTATGCCGGCATTGGCGGTGGCCGCGGGATCCGGCTCTGCGGCTGTTTTCAAGGAACGGTAATTCACTTCGAGAAGGGTTGCGGCCAAGCCGGGCTCGGTGGCGCGAAGCTGGCGGTTCAGCCGCTGCCGTAGAAAATCACTGTCGTCGTCGGCGTCCTGGATGGTCCGGTCGAGGCGGTCGCTGGCCGCCTCTTGCGCCGCCGCGTAGATGTCCCGGCGCTGCTCAGCAGTGCGAACCTGAATGCCCGCTAGGCTTTGCGAAACGGCGGTCCGCATCCTTTGCAGATCCGCCGCGAACGGCCGCATCGCGGGGGGCAGTTCGCTGGCGGGGAGGGCCGCGCAAAGATCGGAAAACAGGGCCGAAATGCGATAGCCGTGGACCAGTTGCATAAGACCGGACCGCGACACGCCGCCGGAGCCGTCTTGTGTTGACCTACGCAGTTCCTCGGCCAAATCCGCGACCGCCCACGGCGTGTCACCGAAGGAGGCTAGCGCACGGCATGCGTCGGCGGCGCGCCCATCCTCTTCCAGTTGGCGGCCCAGCTCGATCAGCCGTCCGGCCAACTCCTCGGTGAGACCGCTGCGCGGCACGTACGCGACGACCTGGTTCAGTTCCGCAAGCAATTCATCCGGCGGTATGTGATGCCGTTCCAGCGGGGCTTCCACCTGATCACCGGTCTGGGCCGCGAGCGGCGCGGCATGACCGGCCAGGAGCGCGGCAATCCCAAGCCAAAGCCGGTTCTGCATCGATCTCCCCGCAACGGCCAATCAAGTCGTTACGGGAGCGTAGCAGGTCGTAGCCTGTGCCGCCAGCGCGCGACCGTCCGGTCAGGCGGAATAATACATGTCATATTCGACCGGGCTGGGCGTGGTTTCCCAGCGCAGCTGTTCTTCCCACTTCAGCTCCATGTAGGCGTCGATCTGGTCGTCGCTGAACACGTCGCCTTTGGTCAGGAAGTCGCGGTCCTTGTGGAGGGCGAGCAGGGCCTCGCGCAGGCTGCCGGCGACGGTGGGCACGTCGGCCAGCTCCTGCGGCGGCAGATCGTAGAGATTCTTGTCCATCGGGTCGCCCGGATGGATGCGGTTCTGGATGCCGTCGAGGCCGGCCATCAGCAGGGCGGCATAGGCCAGATAGGGGTTGGCGGTGGCGTCCGGGAAGCGGAACTCGACGCGCTTGGCCTTCTCGCCCGCGCCATAGGGAATGCGGCAGGAAGCGGACCGGTTGCGGCTGGAATAAGCCAGCAAAACCGGTGCCTCGAACCCCGGGACCAGGCGCTTGTAGCTGTTGGTCGTCGGGTTGGTGAAGGCGTTCAGCGCCTTGGCATGCTTGATCACGCCGCCGATGAAGAACAGGCAGGTTTCGCTGAGCCCGGCATAGCCATTGCCAGCGAAGAGCGGATTGCCGCCCTTCCAGATCGACATGTGGGTGTGCATGCCGCTGCCATTGTCGGCCATGATCGGCTTGGGCATGAAGGTCGCGGTCTTGCCGTAGGCCTGGGCGACCATGTGCACGACATATTTGTAGACCTGCATCCGGTCCGCGGTCTCGACCAGGCTGCCATAGGTCATGCCCAGTTCGTGCTGCGCGGCGGCGACCTCGTGATGATGCTTGTCCATCGGCAGGCCCATTTCGAGCATGGTCGAGACCATCTCGGCGCGGATGTCCTGCGCGCTGTCGACCGGCGCGACCGGGAAATAGCCGCCCTTGGCGCGCGGGCGATGGCCCAGATTGCCGCCTTCATATTCGTGGCCGCTGTTCGTGGGCAGCTCGATATCGTCGATCTTGAAATAGGATGAGGCGTAGGAATCCTCGAACCGGACATCGTCGAACATGAAGAATTCGGCTTCCGGGCCGACATAGATGGAATCGCCGATGCCCGTATGCTTGAGGTACGCTTCGGCGCGCTTGGCGGTGGAGCGGGGGTCGCGGGCATAGAGTTCGCCGGTCGAGGGCTCGACCACGTCGCAGCACAGGATCAGCATCGGCGTCGCGCTGAACGGATCCACATAATGCGAGGAGAGGTCCGGCTTCAGGATCATGTCGCTCTCGTTGATCGCCTTCCACCCCTCGATCGAGGAGCCGTCGAACATCAGCCCGTCGGTCAGCTGGTCCTCATCGAGCGCGGACGCGACCATGGAGAGGTGCTGCCACTTGCCCTTCGGATCGGTGAAGCGAAGGTCGACCCACTCGATCTCCTTTTCCTCGATAAGCTTCAGGATCTTGCCCGCGTCGCTGGCCATGTGCGTGTGCCTCTTGCTGTGACCGGCCGCCCCCGCGGCCGTGAATGACGCCGGCTTGTGGAACGGCGGGGGCGAAGGCGTCCAGTGCGGGCGTCAGCCAGGTGAATATTTCACCCTCGCTGCAATCGGTCGAACCCACGTCGCTATCGCGGATCTGGTCCGCGACCTCGTGATAATGCACTAAGAGCTTCGAACGATCATCCAACGACCTTCGGAGATGCGTCATCGCGTATAAAAAGACGCGCTATAAGAGTCAGCGGAGGGAACCCGCAGGCTGACAAACTCATGCGTTGTCGCACGTAACTTCCAACGATCGCAAGGCTTTAATTGCATCCATTCTGGTTATTTTCACTTGCTTTGTCGTTGACGCGCCAGCCGTCCAATGAGAAACTCTGAATGGACCTTGGCTAGTAGGACCGCCTGTGTCCGTGTTTACAAAACAGGAGGAATACATATGAAGCGCGCTCTCTTTCCTTTAGCTGTTTTCATTTGCGCCACCACGCCAGTTGCTGCTCTTGCACTGTCTGTTCCAGAAGCGCCGAGTCAGTCGATTTGCATCGAAGTTGAAATCTCTACACCGGAGGGGCCTGTGATTGGCATTTTGTGCTATCCTCAAGGTGGCAGAATATAATTAGCTATCCAGAAAAATTCATTGGAGGAGGTGCCTCAATGCGGAGGTGCCTCCTCTTGCCTACAGGATGTAGTGATTACCACTGATAACAGTTTAATATCCTCAAGTAATATTGGAGGCGTCGTGATCTCTAACCTTTGCATAGCGGTTGCTACGGTCTTTGTTGCACAACCACAATCTGAAATACATTCTCTGGATACATTAGTTGCCATTCAGGGTCTCGAACGTAATATTTTAGAAGGGACATGGATAGGAAACTTTCTCCAAAGGGATTGGGCCTTCGAGCTAAACAATGAGAATGGAGACTGGACGGGAAGGTACACAAGATCTGATGGCCGCAATTGGTATCCACTAAACGATCTTGTTGTTTCTGAACACGCCGTTGCATTTAGTATAGAGGCCACACCAAAAATAAGCTTTTCTCTCCAAGCAGATTCAACAAGCCAAAACATGTCTGGCACCGCGACCATTGAAGGCGTTGCGACGGTGCCGTTTTTGGCGACGCGTAAACCGTAATATATGCAAAGTTTCTTGGGAGCTGCTTTGATAATGTTCATGACACCTGACATGGTGTGCGCTGCAGCTTCCAGGTCGGAGCAAGGCTCAAGGAGAAGCACGAGTTTCGGTTGCATGCAAGTCGATGCCGAGAGTGCCGAGGCGGCGATTGAGGAAGGAGAAGCCGCACAGTCTGCGGCAAGAAATATCCTGGCGCTTCCTGATGCGCGTTTCGCGATTGTCGATGCCGATTATTCGGCCGCCAGATGGGGCGATCAGTCTCCAGACGGCACTCCGATTTATGTTTGGAGATTCAGAAAGAACTCCAACAGTCGGGCGATGCCTCCGCCTCCATACTTGCTGCGTCACGAAATCGGCCATGATCTGTTCATCCGTTATCTCGTTCCGAGCACGCGAAGCGGCCAATATGGCGGAGATGCCCCCGACTGGCTCGATGAGATGGCGGCTGTGGTCTTTGAAGGGGAAGCGCTGCGAGCAAGTCGGCGCCGCGCGGCAGTGCGCTATCTCAGAGCAGAGAGTCTCATCCCTTTGCAGCGATTTCTGACGATGACTCACCCCGAAATGGAGGCCGGATCGATTCCTCCATCGTCCGATCAGCACGCCACCGTTTTCGATGCGGTGTCCGAAGAAACGCCCAAATTTTATGCGATGGCGTGGGCCTTTTACGACTTTCTAGTCAGCCGGACAGGAAACGTCGCGATCATCGCTGAGCTGGCGGCCGCGTTGCGCAACGGCGAAAACTTGGAGCGGTGGCTCCTCGCCCGGACCGGTCATCGGGGAAACAGCGTCGAGGCCTTAAGCGCCGAGTTCCTCGCCTGGATCGCGTCGGATGTACGCTACGGCGGCGATCCCAGGCTGTGAGAGGACAAGGCTGCGGTTCGCCTCGTTCGATGAGCGGGATTTCATGAAAGCGGTACTTCGGTCAGCCGCGGCGCTGATGAGCGGGGCCGCGGCGATCGCGCCGCTTGCCGGCCAGGCCCAGCCGGTGCCGTCCCAGCCGCCTGCCGCACCCGCTCAGCCCCCACCGGAACCAGCGGAGGCGCCGCCGCCGACACAGTTTTTGGACACGGACGGCAATCCCCTGCCGCCCGACGTCCAACGGGAACTCGAAGAGCAACTCAGAGAGCGTTCGCCGCCGGCCCCGAACTCTGAAAACGGCCGGACGACCGAGCCATTACCCACCGCTCCGGCGCGCGCGGGCGACGGCGAGATGCTCGTAACCGGGCAGCGCCCCCGCGGTTCGGTGGTTGGCGACACTGCGCCGGAACGGACCTTCAGCCCGCTCGACATCGGCGCCTATGGGGCCGGCAACGTCGCGGAGCTTATCCAGGCGCTGGGACCGCAAGTCACCAGCAACCGCGGGGGGACGGAGAGCCGCCCCGTCACACTGCTGAACGGGCGGCGCGTGTCGAGCTTCACCGAGATCGCCGAAATCCCGGCCGAGGCGATCGAACGGATGGAGGTGTTTCCGGAGGAGCTGGCGCTGCGCTATGGCTATCGGGCGGACCAGAAGGTGGTGAATATCGTCACCTTCGAGCGGTTTCGCTCCCAACACGGCCAGGTTGGCTACATCATGCCGACAGACGGCGGCCACGGCACTGCCAGTCTCCAGGCCAATTATTTTGCCATCCGGAGAGACACGCGGTTCGATTTCGGCGCGGCATATAGCAGATCGGCATCGCTGCTGGAAAGCGATCGGGAGCTGGCGCAGCCGGGAGGCGCGCTGGATGCGGGCCGATTCCGGACTTTGCTCCCCGCCACGGAGCGGCTGACCTTCAATGGCGTGGTCAGTGGGACCGTGCTCGATGGCGTGTCGTCCACGCTGAGCGGCCGCGTCGAGCTGAACACGCTCGAAGGTCTCTTGGGAAGAGATGCGAACGGGCTCTTGGCGCAGCAAACCGACATCTGGTCCAGCCGCCTAGGAACCACGTCGCACGGGAGAATGGGGAACTGGCTGTGGACGTTCGCGGGCAATTATGACCGCCTCAGCACCGAGGTTTCCACCGACGTTGTCGGCGCAAACGGGAGGCGAGACCAGGCGCGGTCGGTCTACGCTTACGTCAACGCCAGTCTGCTGCTGAGCGGCCCGGTGCTGCGACTGCCGGCCGGCCCGGTCTCGGCAAGCATCCTCGGCAGCGCCGAACTGCGCGACTTCAGCGGGACGATGCTGCGGGACGGCGTGGAACGGCAGGTTGAGCGGTCCCGCGACAGCGGCGCGCTCCAGCTGAACCTCGACGTGCCGATCGCGCGTCGACGCGGGCGGGGCATCGCCTGGCTGGGCAATCTGTCGGCCAACGGCTTTCTCGAGGTCGAGCAGCTTTCCGATTTCGGCACGCTGCGCACCTTCGGTTACGGTCTAAACTGGTCGCCGGTCGACGCGATCAATATCATCGCGTCCGTCGCCGCCGAAGAGACCGCGCCGTTGCTTGAGCAGCTCGCGGCGCCGCTGATCGTCACCCCGAATGTCCGCACCTTCGATTTCACCCGGCGCGAGGTGGCCGACGTAACCCAGCTGTTCGGAGGCAATCCGACGCTGCGCGCCGACGATCGCCGCAGCTACCGGTTCGGCGTGACCGCGAGGCCGCTGGCCGCGACCGACCTCACGCTGAGTATCGACTATGTCGCGACACGGATCGACGATCCGATCGTCCCGTTTCCGATCGTGACGCCGACGATTGAGGCCGCGTTCCCGGAACGGTTCACGCGCGGCAGCGACGGCCGGCTCCTGCAGATCGACGGCAGATCGCTCAATTTCGAAGAATCCCGCCAGGAGCGGTTGCGCTGGGGCGTCAATTTCGTCCGTCCGCTGGGGGCGGTGGAGCCATGGATGCGCAGCGCGCCAGCGCGCACCTTTTCAAACGAAGCGGAGGCGCGGGCGGCGGTTCCGCGCGGCACGATGGTGGCGATGGTTCAGCCGAACAGCGCGATGGCCCGGCGCTTCGAGAATATGGCAAGCCGACTGTATGTCAGCCTCTATCACACGTGGCGGCTCCGGGACGAAGTCGTCGTCCGGCAAGACTTGCCGGCGCTGGACCTGCTGAACGGGGCGGCGCTCGACCTGCGCGGCGGGAGGCCCCGCCACGAAATCGAATTGCAGGCCGGCGTATTCAAGGCGGGGCTGGGCGGACGCCTCACGCTCAATTGGCAGAGCGGGACGACAATAAGCAATCCGGGCGGCGCAGGCGATCTGACATTCTCCGAGCTTGCGATTGTGAACCTCAATATGTTCATGAACCTCGCCGACCGCTTCGGTGGGGCCGACCCGCCTCGCTGGCTCAGAGGGGCGCGGGCGACCCTCGGCGTCACCAATCTCTTCAATGCTCGCCCGGAAGTGCGGGACCAGACAGGGTCCACACCGCTCAGCTATCAACCGGCTTATCTCGACCCGCTCGGCAGGCTTTTGAGCCTCAGCGTGCGCATGGCGTTCTAGCAACCCGGGCATCGCGCCTTCAGGCGGGCGAGCGTCAGTAGCTCCGCCGTCGCGCTGCGACGAGCATGCGCAGCAGCATGGCGACGGGGCGGGGGACGCCGACCTTGCCTTCCAGCCACAGGCTGACCGCCGAGCGGCTGACGCCGATCGCGTTGGCGAGGTCGCTTTGCGTGCGGTAGCCGAGCGAGCGCATGGCGGCGCGCAGCTCCTCGGGCGACATGGAGGCGGTGGAAGGCAGGGGATCGGGTTGGTTCACGCCGCGCCTCATACTGGCATTCCGGCAAAAGCGGGAACCCAGTCTCGTCGGAGTGTCGAAACTGGGTCCCCGCTTTCGCGGGGATGACATGGAGAGGCTAGATCGCGTCGCTGCCGCGTTCGCCGGTGCGGATGCGGATCGCCTCTTCCACGTGTGAGACGAAAATCTTGCCGTCGCCGATGCGGCCGGTCTTGGCGGCGGCCGCGATCGCCTCGACCACCCGGCCGGCCTGATCGTCCTCGACCACGATTTCCAATTTCACCTTGGGCAGGAAATCGACGACATATTCGGCGCCGCGATAAAGCTCGGTATGGCCTTTCTGGCGGCCGAAGCCCTTGGCCTCGACCACGGTGATGCCGCTCACGCCGGCATCGTGCAGCGCCTCTTTGACTTCATCGAGCTTGAACGGCTTGATGACCGCTTCGATCTTTTTCATTATCGCCGCCCAAGCTCGATGGGACGTCAGGCCGCCTTACGGGCAGGGCGTCATGCTGACCCGGTGTACCTGACCGGCGCTGTCCGTCATGTCGTAAGCGAAGGTAGCGCCCGCGCGCGAAAGCGGTGACAAGCGCGGATCGCTGCACATTTGCGCGTTCATCTGCTGCTGCATCGCCGAGAGCGTGTTCGCATCGAGCGGCACCGGTACGGTGATCGCCGTGATCAGGGTGCTGCCCTCAACGCGAGCGCCGGTGATACCCGGCGCCCCCTCGGCCGTCGACGCTGACATGCTCTCGATCTGCTGCGCCGCCATCTGCAGCTGCGAGATCGTCGCTGCGTCGGCCGTGCCCGAAGCGGCCGGCGCGGCCGGGGCGGCAGGCGCGCCGGCAACGGCTGGGGCGGCGGGCGCGGCGCTGTTGGCCTTGGCGCTGCTGTTGTTGGCGGCACCCGAATTACAGGCGCAAAGGGCCGCGACAGACGCGACTGCAAGCAAGGAACGGAATTTCATGGTATCTAACCCCCAACGGTTGATGGCGACTTATCAGGGCCACCTTGCTCGCCCGAGTCAAGTCAAGATCGCTGGAAATGGACCTGGGAGAGGTCAGCGAGCGTTCATCCGGCACGGCGCAAGGCTCGCTGAGCCTTTGTAATCACCGCGTATCTGCACAAGGACGGATCATGGCCCGCAAGCTCCTCTCCATCGTCGCGATCGCCGCCGGCGTGGCGGTCGCTTTTCCTGCCCAGGCCGATCAACGGCGGAGCCCGGAGCAGCAACTCGAGCGGGCGCTCGAGGGCCGCGTCGCCGGCGAACCGGTCAATTGCGTCAGTCTGCGCGCGGTCCGCAACTCGCGGATTATCGATGGCACCGCGATCCTGTTCGACGCGGGCAGCACGATCTACGTGAACCGCCCGCGCTCCGGCGCCGAGTCGCTTGATCGCGACGACACGCAGGTGGTGCGCTCGTTCAGCGGCCAGCTCTGCTCGATCGACACGATCCGCATGGTCGATCCGGTTTCCGGCATGTTCCGGGGGAGCGTGTTCCTCGGCGAGTTCGTGCCCTACCGGCGCGCACGAAATTAGGACTTGGGCGCTTCCGGCTCCTTGACCTCCTCGAGCGGGGTGAGGGAGCGCACGCCGCCGCGGCGCGCGCAGCGGCTATCGGCGACTTCGCGTGCCCCCGCAATACGGGTACCGTCATTGCATTGAGCGCTGAAAAGTGGCGGCGGCTCTTCGCAGGAAGCCAGCGCGGCGAGGCTTAGCAGCGCAAAGGACAAGCCGCGGCGCACGCGCGGACGCTATGCGTAGGGTGGCCGGTCGAAGCCGGCGGGGCTGGCGGTGAAAATC
>JBBSLM010000019.1:0-15885 GCA_038255245.1 Sphingomonadales bacterium | reverse complement strand
GGCCCGCCAGCTCGAATGGCGCGGGCGCTATGCCGAATTCAACCTGATCTACGATCGCGGCACTTTGTTCGGGCTGAAGACCGGCGGCAATATCGACGCGATCCTGATGAGCCTGCCGCCCGAGGCGACCTGGAGTTAGGGGGCAGGCGTCGCCCGGTAGATCGCGGCGGTCACCACGATGATCAGCACCGCCACCAGAGTGCTGGTGAACGATTGCACCAGCGCCAGCAGCAGCGCGCCGATCCCCGTCTGGCCCGCAAGCAAGATGATCACGGTGCCAAGCCCGATATTGATCGCGAGCCCGACCAGCAAGGCGGTCAGCGCGATCATGATGAGGATGCCGGCGGTCCACCACGGCCGGGTCGTGCGCCGCCAGGACAGCCGCATCGCGGTCAGCGGCGCGTGTGGCGCCTCCAGCGCGAGGATGGGCGTCGACAACACCAATTTGCCGGCCAGATAAATGCCCGGAACGATAAACAGCAGCAGGCCCGCGCCGATCACCAGCCCCGCCATCAGTGCGAGCAAAACGTAAAAGGCCAGCATCGAAAACGCCCGGCCCAGCGCCGCGCCAACGGTGATGCGCGGGCTCAGCAGCAGCAGATAGAGCGACAGCGTCCCGACCAGATAGGAGGTCGTGGAAATCAGCATCCACCACCAGTTCGACTCGAGATAGAGCCGCATCTGGAAATTCCATTCCGCCACTTCCGATGCGGCCAGCGACAGCGGCGGCAGCGGCGAGGGAAAGAAACGCGCCTCGATCACCGCGGGCAGGAACAGCAAGGCCCCGGCAATGGCGGCGATGAGCCCGGCATTTCCCGCCAGCATCCGCCCGGCGTCGTCCCAGATCGAATTGGCGGTCACCGGGGTCGGACGGACGGGATCGGTCATGACTCCGCCATAAGCGTCAGCTCGCCGCGCTGGCAAGGAAGGCCGCGGGGCAAGGAGCGGACGGCCTTCGCCGCCGGCCAGCTAGGCGGGGTCCGCCTCGCTCTCGGTGAGTTGCGCGTAAATCCGCGCGACAAAGCAGATCATGAACACGGCATAGGCGGCCATGAACAGGGAATTCAGCAGCTCGAACACGAAGGCAGCGGTGAAATTCGTTTCCGGCGGACCCACCAGCAGGGTTGTGATGGTGGCGAACAGGAGACCGAGCACCATCGCCACGATCATGAAGACAATGCCGATCAACACAATCGCGCCGAGCAGCCGCCAGAAATGCCCTTTCGTGAGCTGCCAGCTGCGTCCCAATATGGCCACCGGCCCCAGGCGCTCGGCCACACCCGCGGGCGTGGTCAACGCCAGCCGCGGAAAGAGGGCTATAAAGAACACCAGCAGCAGCAGCGTCATTAGCAGGATACCGGCGCCGGTGCCGGCCGAGGGCCGCGGCGACGCCCCGACGACAAGCAGCCAGAGCGGAAGCATCAGCAGGGTAAGCCCGACGCCCATCAGCAATATGCTCCCCAGCACGGCGGGCAACCGGCGGCCGGCGACGGCAAAGCTGTCCGCGACCCGGCTGCCCGGCCTTACGGCGAGCCAGGAAATGGCGAGGGTGCCAAACGTCTGGATCACGAAGGCCACGAGGCTCAGGGAGATAATCAGCAGGATACCGGAAATGCCTCCGAATTGATTGATCAGATCCTGGAAATCACGCACCTCGGACGCAGTCGGCTGCGTGATGACCAACGGTGTGACCAGCATGGTCGCCAGCAAGGGCAACTCCAGCAACAGCAAGGCAATCGGATACAGCAGTCCGAACTCGCGACCGGCAAACCGCGTGCTCTCCTCCCACGCTCTACTGATCGACAGACTCGCCACGCTTGTTCTCCCCCCGCGCCATTTCCCTGAAGCGCGCGCGGGCTTATGCGGGCGAGCGATGCCGGACGCAATCGACCAGCCGCTAGAATCAGTCGTCGAATGGCGGGTCACGCCCGGACTGACGCCTTACCCTGATGCCTTTGCCGAAATGAACGCCCGGGCGGAGGCGGTGCGGGCGAGCGAGGCGCGCGAACTGGTCTGGCTGCTGCAGCACCCGCCGCTGTTCACCGCCGGCACCAGCGCCGATCCGGCTGAATTGTTCAATCCCTTGGGCTTCCCGGTGTTCGATGCGGGCCGCGGCGGGCGCTACACCTATCACGGGCCGGGACAGCGAGTCGGCTATCTGGTGCTGGACCTGGAGAAACGCGGGCGTGACGTGCGGCGCTTCGTCCATGCGCTCGAGGGCTGGATGATCGCTTCGCTCGGCGAGCTGGGCGTCGCGGCCCGGCGGGAACCGGGGCGAATCGGGATCTGGGTCGGCCAGGGAGCGAACGAAGCGAAGATCGGCGCGATCGGGGTGCGCGTGCGCCGCTGGGTCACTTCCCACGGTTTCTCGATCAATGTGGACCCGGAACTTTCACACTTCTCAGGGATCGTTCCATGCGGTATCGCTGAATTCCCGGTGACGAGCCTTGCGGCGATCGGGTTGGCGCATGTGGGGGATCAGCTAGACCTGGCACTACAGCACAATCTCGTCGCATTTCTGACCGCGCTTAACGGCGGTGCGGAGCGGGCTTGAGAGCCGTTGTCAATTTGTATAGTAGGCAATTCGATTTGGGCAAAAACGGGGTAACCGGCCAAATCTTCTATCTAGGGAGCTATCAATGCGTAACATTCTGAAAATCTCGATGATCGCCGGTGCGGCGCTCGCGGTTGCGGCCTGCGGTGGCAACACCAAGGCGACCAACAATGCGTCGACCAACACCACCACCACGACCACCAACACGACGATGGAGCCGATGGCTCCTGCCAACGACATGATGGTCACGAACACCACGACGACGACGACGAACTCGACGACGGCGCCGATGGCGAACGACACGATGATGGCCAACAACACGATGGCGGCCAACAAGATGTAAGCTGCCTGCTTCCCCCGGGAAGCAGCAACGGGTTAGGGCCGCGGGGAAACCTGCGGCCCTTTCTTTATGGGGCCATCCGGAAAACCGGCGGGCAGCTTTTGTGGGGCCATCCGGAAAACCGGCGGCCCTTTCTTTTTGCCCGCGCTTGCTTTTTTGTTGTGAGGGGGACAGTCTCCCGCCCTGCCCGAAGCTCAGCCGGGCATTGTCAAACCACGATTTTTCGCTCGAGCCTTAGGGAGCTTCCGCAATGCGTCACACCGTCCGATTGGCCCTCGTCCTGACCGCCGCCGCCTCGCTCGCCGCCTGTGGCGGGAACAAGGCCGCCAACAGCAGCGCCAACAACAGTTCCGCGAACAGCGCCGGGACGATGGCCCCGGCCAACGACGCGAGCGCGATGGAAACGATGACGCCGGCGCCGACGACGAACACGCCCGCCGCGAGCACGACCACCACCACGACCACGACGAACAGCAGCTCGAGCAGCACCACGCCGCCGCCGGCCGTCGATACCAAGACCGCGCCGGGTGGCGATATGGGCGGCAACAGCAGCGACAAGAACACCCCGGGCATGTGATTGGCGGGGACCGGCCGTCACTGGCGGCCGGGACCGCTATCCGTTGAAGCAGCCGAACCGGTGGCCGCAAGCGGTCGCCGGTTCGTCTCCGCCTTGGCGCGCCGTGCGGGCCGCGTTAGAATGACATGATAATCGCCTGCGGGCCGGAGATCAGTTGATGCGTAACCTTGTAAAATCTCTGTTCGGAGCAGCGACCGCCGCTGCCGCGCTCCTCGTCGCGACGACGCCCGCCCAGGCCCAGCTTTTCTATTCCGAGACCGCCTACGAGCGTGGCACCGTCGAGCCGGGCGACCCGCTGATCGGCATCGCGCTGCCTGGCGCCAACGCCGCCGAATTGCGTGCCGGTCTGGTCTGGAATCTGCGCGCCGGGATGAATGTCGGGGCGCTGCGCTGTCAGGGTTATCGCTATTTGCGCACCGTCGACGTCTATAACGGTGTGCTGGCCCATCATTCGGCCGAGCTGGCATCGGCCTATTCGACGCTGGAAGGTTATTTCCGCCGTCGCGCCAGCGGCAATGCCCGCAATGGCCAGCGCGCCTTTGATAATTGGAACACCTCAACCTACCAGGATTATTCGACGCAGAACGCGATCGGTTTCTGCCAGACCGTCGGGGCGATTGCCAAGGACGCGCTCGGCAGACCGAAGGGCGAGCTTTTCGCGACGGCGCGCGAACGGATTCGCGAACTCAGAAGCAGCGCCGCCATGCGCCACGTCGATCGCATCACCCCATCGACGACGACGCTGCGGCCATTGCCGGCAAGCCTGTTCGCCGCGCCGGTCTGCACCGGCCTGGCCGGCCGCGCGCTCCAGCAATGCCAGGCCGGACAAGTCCCGGCGCGTTGAGCGCGACACCAACCTGACTCCCCTCCAGCCCTTGCTGGAGCGGCCGGGGGTGGTACTTCTCTCTTAGCGCTGTGACCAAGTGCCACCCCCAGCCCCTCCACGAAGGCGTGGAGGGGATTCAGGTGCCTTAGGGCAACCCAATCAGCTTGTGCGTCTGCACGCCGAGCCGCCAGCGCGGATCGGCGAGGACCAAAGCGATCGCCGCCTGCAGCGACGCGTCGCGATCGACCCCGTCGAGCGGCTGGATGATGAAGTGCTGGAAGTCCCAGTCCAATAGCGCGTCCGGATCGATCCCCGCCTGCGGCCAGACCAATTTCAGCTCGTGCCCGGAGCGCTGGACGACCTCATTTCCGGCCTTCGGGCTCACGCAAATCCAGTCGATTCCGGCCGGAGCGGCCCGGGTGCCGTTGGTCTCGACCGCGATTTCGAAGCCGCGCGCATGCAGTGCCTCGATCAGCGGCGGGTCGGCCTGCAGCAGCGGCTCGCCTCCCGTCATCACCACCAATTTGCGATCCGCAGAGCCGGGTCGATCATCCCCCCGGGATGATCTGGGGTTGCCGGGGGCAACCCCACCCGGCTCTCCCCACAAGGCGGCCACCCGGGCGGCGAGCGCGTCGACCGCATAGCGCCCGCCATTTTCGCCATCCATGCCGACGAAATCGGTGTCGCAGAAGGTACATGCGGCCGACGCCCGGTCCTGCTCGCGCCCGGTCCACAGATTGCAGCCGGCAAAGCGCAGGAAGACGGCGCGGCGGCCGGCTTGCATCCCCTCGCCCTGCAGGGTGAGGAAGATTTCCTTGACAGCGTAGCTCATGGTTGCGCCGCGTAATGGGTCGGATCGGGGATGCCCGCTTCGGCAAAGCCCTTGGCGCGCAGCCGGCAGGAATCGCACAGTCCGCAATGTTTCGGGAAATGCGCCGGGTCGTAGCAGGACCAGCTTTCGCCCGCGTCGAGGCCCAGCCGCACCGCCTCGGCCGCGATCTGCGCCTTCGACAAATGCAGCAGCGGCGTGTGGACCTTGAAGGGGCGGCCCTCGACTCCGGCCTTGGTGGCGAGCCGCGCCATCGCCTCGAACGCGGTGATGAAATCCGGCCGGCAATCGGGATAACCGGAATAATCGAGCGCGTTGACGCCGATGAAGATGTCGCTGGCGCCGCTCGCCTCCGCCCAGCCGAGGCAAAGCGACAGGAAAATGGTGTTGCGTGCGGGCACATAGGTGACCGGAATGCCCTCTTCCGCCACGCCGCCTTTCGGCACGTCGATGTCGGCCGTCAGCGCCGAACCGCCGAAGCGGCTGAGGTCGAGCGGCAGCACGATATGCCGCTCCGCGCCCAGCGTCGATGCGATCCGCGCCGCCGCCTCCAGTTCGACCCGGTGGCGCTGATTATAATCGATGGTCAGCGCGAACAGGCGATAACCCCGCTCGCGCGCAATCCCGCCAACGGTCATCGAATCGAGACCGCCGGACAGGAGCAGGATGCCAATGGGAGCGTCGTTCGTCATGTCGATTGCCCCCTACAAGAGAAGGGCCGCCCCCGGAAAGAGACGGCCCAGTTCGTGGCCTTGCGGCCCATTCTAGGGAAAATGCGTGCCACTCCGGCACCTGTCCTCTTTAGCGTCGCATATTTGAATCCGCCCTTAACGCATCGAGCGGCTCGCGTTCATTCAAGCTCAGCCAGCCCAATCGGAAACGAGCTGGAGCAAAACTCGCAGTCGACGCTGATCACGCCGTTTTCGTCCGCCATTCCCGCCCGCTCCTCGGCCGAGAAACTGGCGATGACGGAGCGGACATGGTCGGGATTGCAGCGGCAGCCACGGGTCAGCGGCACGGTCGTCAGCACCCGCACTTCCTCTTCGTTGAACAGCCGCCACAGCAATTCCTCGATCGGCAGGCTGGTATCCGCCAATTCGTTCGCCCGCACTGTCTCCGCCAGCATGCGGACATGCTCCCATTCGGGATGGTCGAGCCTGGTGTGGATGCGCTCGCGCCCCTCCTCCCCCTCGGGCAGATGCTGGAGCAGAATTCCCCCGGCGACATGACCGGTATCGTCCGTCGCGAGTCGCACCAGCGACGGGATCTGCTCGGATTGGGCGAAGAAGCTCTCCACCGCCGCGGCCAGGCTCGCGCCGGCCAGGGGAACGATGCCCTGATAACGCTCTTTCGTCGCGGTCTGATCGAAGGTGATGGCCAGATAGCCCTCGCCGAACAGGCCCGCCAGATCTGGCTTGACGGTCACGCCGGCCAGCGCGTCGCGGTCGAACCGCGCATAGCCGCGCACCTCGCCGCCGCGATAATCGCAGACCAGCAATTCGACGACGCCCCCTTCGCCCTGCGCCTGCAAGGTCAACTGGCCCCCCGCATCCTTCAGCATCGCGCCGAGCAAAGCGGTCAGCGTCAGCGCTTCGGACAGGATGCGCGCGATCGGCGCGGGATATTCGTGCGCGGCGAGAATGTCGTCGAGCACCGGCCCCAGCCGCACGAGGCGTCCGCGCGCGTGGCGCTTCGGCAAGGTGAAGCCGATCGCTTCGTCGAGATTGGCGGGGACACCGGGCCGGGGAGAATGCTGGGAGGACATGGAGGCGATATAAGACAGGAACCGCCCGATTCAGCCCCCGTCCGCCGCGAAACGATCCGTCGCCTCGATCAGGCGATCAAGGATCCCCGGCTCGTCGAAAGCGTGGCCGGCATCGGGCACGATGTGCAAATCCGCCTCCGGCCAGGCCCGATGGAGCGTCCAGGCATTGTCCACCGGCGTGCAGGCGTCGTAGCGGCCGTGGACGATCACGCCGGGAATGGCGGCCAGCTTGCCCGCATCGCGGAACAATTGGCCTTCATCGAGCCAGCCGCGATTGACCATGTAGTGATTCTCGATCCGCGCGAAGGCGATCGCGAATTTCTCTTCGGTCAGTGATTCGATGTAGGCGGGATCGGGGATCAGTTTGATCGCCGAGCCTTCCCACGCGCTCCATGCCCGCGCCGCGGCCAGCCGGATTTCAGGGTCCGGATCGGTCAGGCGGCGATGATAGGCCGCGACCAGATCGTCGCGCTCATCCTCCGGGATCGGCGCCAGGAAGCCTTCCCAGCTGTCGGGGAAGATATGGTGCGCGCCATATTGGTAAAACCAGTCGATTTCGCTCTGCCGCATCCCGAAAATGCCGCGCATCACCAGTGCCGAAACCCGCTCCGGATGGGCCTGCGCATAGGCCAGGCCGAGCGTCGAGCCCCAGGAGCCGCCGAACACCAGCCATTGCTCCGCGCCGATCGTCATCCGCAGCCGCTCCATGTCGGAGACGAGATGCCAGGTCGTGTTGGCGTTGAGGTCCGCATGCGGCGTGGAACGGCCGCAGCCGCGCTGGTCGAACAGCAATATGTTGTAGCGCGCCGGATCGAACAGCCGGCGATGCGTGGCGCTGCACCCCGCGCCGGGGCCGCCGTGCAGGAAGACCGCAGGCTTGCCCTCCGGATTGCCGCACAGCTCCCAATAAATGTGATGCCCATCGCCGACATCGAGCAGGCCGGTGCGATAGGGTTCGATCGGCGGGTAAAGCTGGCGAAGGGTCATAGTCTCTCCATCGTCATGCCGGACTTGATCCGGCATCCACCTTCTTGGCGCGGTGGAAATGAGAAGGTGGACCCCATTGAACCGGTACAAACATCCCCCGGATGTTTGTAGCCATGTCCGGGGGACATGGCGGCCGGTTCAATCAAGTCCGGGGTGACGGTTCGCTTAGGCCGCTTCCGGCATCTCATACGTCCGCGCCGCCTCGGACAGCCGTTCGACGAATTCGGCGATATGCGCTTCCTCGATCACGAGCGGCGGCAGCACCCGCATGACATTGTCGCCGGCCGCGACCGCCAACAGGCCGTGGTCGCGCAGATAGCTTACGAAGGCCCGGCTATCGCTCTTCATCTTGATCCCGAGCATCAGGCCGAGGCCGCGGACGCTTTCGAACAGATGATCGTGATTGGGAATCATCTGCTCCAGCGCGCCGCGCAAGCGGTCGCCCATCGCGCGGACGTGGGCGAGGAATTCGTCATTGGCGACCACGTCGAACACCGCCTGCCCCGCCGCCATCGCCAGCGGACTGCCGCCATAAGTGCTGCCGTGCGTGCCCAGGCCCATGCCCACCGCCGCTTTCTCGGTCGCGAGGCAGGCGCCCATCGGAAAGCCGCCGCCAATGCCCTTGGCGCTCGCCATGATGTCCGGCGTGACGCCAAATTGCTCATAGACGTAGAGTGTGCCGGTGCGCGCGACGCCGGTCTGCACTTCGTCGAAGATCAACATCAGATCCTTTTCGTCGCAGATCCGGCGCAGGCCCTGAATGAAGTCCTGGCTCGCGGGACGGATGCCGCCCTCGCCCTGCACGGGCTCCAGCAGGAAGCCGGCGGTATCCTCGTCCACCGCCGCGGTGGCAGCCTCCAGATTGTCGAACTCCACCACTTCGAAGCCCGCCAGCAAGGGCGCGAAGCCGTCGATCATCTTGGGCTGATCGGTCGCGCTGATCGCGGCCATGGTGCGGCCGTGAAAGGCGTTCCGGAAAGTGATCAATTTATGCTTGTGGGCATTGCCGTGATGATGGTGATAGCGCCGCGCGGTCTTGATCGCGCATTCCACCGCCTCGACCCCCGAATTGGTGAAGAACACCGTGTCGGCGAAGGTCAGATCGACCAGCCGCTGCGCGAAGGCTTCGCCCTGCGGACTGCCATAAAGGTTGGAAACGTGGACCAGGGTCGCCGCCTGCTCCTGGATCGCCCTGGTCAGCACCGGATGGCCGTGTCCCAGCAGATTGACCGCGATGCCGCTGGCGAAATCGAGATATTGCTCGCCATTCTCGCCATAGAGATAGACCCCCTCCCCTCGCACCGGCCGCACCGGCGAGCGCGGATAAACGGGCATGAGCGGGGTGATGGTCATCGTTTCGGGCTCCGGGAGATCGCGCCGATCAGAAGACGCGCCCCGGCTATAGAATCCGCCTCCAAGCGAGGTCAACGCGCGGCCGAAATGAAACGGGCGGCGAGTCGCCCCGCCGCCCGTCTGTCATTGCCGGTTGCGCCGATCAGTAGCGGCGGCGATCCCGGTCGCGCCGTTCGGCGCGCAGACGCATTTCGACCTGGTTGATGCCGGCCCGCAATTGGCCGATTTCGCGCCGGTCGAGACCGTTGCGGCTGAAGCGCGAGAATTGCGCCTCCAGCCGGTTGACGTCGCGGCGAAGCCCGACGGCCTCGCGTCGCGAGATGGTGCCGCGCCGCTGGGCCAGCTGGATGCGATTGTGCAACTGGCTGATATCGCGGCGGATTTCGCGCGCCGGCTGGAAACCGCCGCCGTAGCGCTGGAACGTTACTTCCGCCGCGGCCGGCGTCGCCACCGCCGCCCCAGCCAAGGTCGCGCTCGCCAGCGCCATGGAAATCATCAATTTACGCATCTTCATTCTCCCTCCTGAAAATTGCTTTTATCGGCCGCGACGGCCGTCGCGCCGCTCGTCGCGAATGCGCTGCTGGAGGTTGAGGATCCGCCGGTCGAGGCTGCGGATCTCACCCCGGTCGAGACCGTTGCGGGCGAAATTACTGAGCGCGCGGCGCAAATCGGCCGACTGGTTGCGCAGCGAGCGATATTCGCCCGGCGAGATCGCGCGGCGCTGGGCCGAACGCTGGATCCGCTGGTCGAGCTGGCGAATCTGCTGCTGGTAGCGGTTCACCAGACCGCGGTCGCCGGGATAGCCATAGCCGCGCTGCGCGACATTGCCCCAACTCTGTGCGGTGGCGGGAGCCGCGGCAACGAACGTCGCGGCCGTGGCGGCGAGGGTGATCAGGATTTTCTTCATGGCTCAAATTCCCTTCGTGAGAAGAATGAGCCCCTTTATCGCCGTGGGCCTGTGGTTGCGCTGAACAGGCCGAGCAGAAACTGTTCAGGTCTGTATCGCTTTGTCGCAGACAAGCGTCGCCTCAGGCGGAGCGCAAGATAAGGCCCTCAGGCGCGCAGCCGCCAGCCGCGCTTCAGCAGGACGTAGCAAAGCGTCAGCAAGGCGAGATTGATCGCCAGCAACAGCCCGGCCCCGAACAGGATCGGCGAATCGGCCGCGCCGACGAAGCCATAGCGAAAGCCCGAAATCACGTAGAAAAACGGATTGGCATGACTGACCGCCTGAAAGCCCGGCGCGAGCTGCTCGATCGAATAGAAGGTGCCGCTGAGCAGCGACAAAGGCGTCACGAAGAAATTGCCAACCGCCGCGGCATGATCGAATTTCTCCGCCCAGATCGAAGTGAGCAGGCCCAGGAAGCCAAGCATCGCCGAGCCCATCAGCCCGAACCAGATGACCGCCCAAAGATGCTCGGGCCACACCTGCACGCCCGGCCAGAACATCATCGCCGCCCAGACCGCCAGGCCGACCAGCACCGCGCGCGTCACCGCCGCGCCCACCATCGCCGCGATCAGCTCCATCGTGGAGAGCGGCGGCATGAGGTAATCGACGATCGTCCCCTGGATCTTGCCGATCAGCAACGAGAAGCTGGCATTGGCGAAACTGTTCTGGATCATCCCCATGACGATCAGGCCGGGAGCGATGAAAGCGGCGAAGGCGAGGCTCGTACCCGCCAGGTCCACCTCGCGCCGCGACCCCAGCGCAACCGTGAAAATCGCCAGGAAAAGCAGGGTCGTGATCGCCGGCGCCCACACCGTCTGCAGCTGCACCTTGAAGAAGCGCCGCACTTCCTTGGCGTAAAGCGTACGCAGGCCGCCCCAATTGACGTTGCGGATGATAGGTACGCCGGGATCGCTGCGCACCCAGGCGGAGTTGGGATCGTTCACGCCGTGTCGCTAGTCCTGGAAGCGGGCGGCGGCAAGCCCGGCGCCCGGCCCGGACAGGGCGGCACGATCAATCCAGCCGGCTGCGCATGGCGGCCCGGATGACGCCTATTTTCTGGCCAGCGGGCACGTTCCACGTCCCGGCGTAAAGTCCGTCCAGATAGGACAGGTCCCAGTGACTGAGTTCCGTCGCCGCACGGCCCGAGGCCTGGCCGTCCGCAGCCATGAGGTTCAGGATCGAAGGCAAAGCGACAGAGCCATGATCCTGCCGGACATTGCCGAGCACGATCATCGAAAGATAATCGGCAAGCGCGCGATTGGATATGCCTGTCAGCGTGGTCATGTCTACGATCACTACCATGGCCTGCAGGTCCATGCGGGTGGCGGTTTCCAGCCGGGAGGGGGTGGTGCGGAAGCTCGGCATCGGCCGCTCGACCTCTCCAGTCGTCGGAGCGACTGCAAAGCCAAGCGGCAGCTGGCCTTGCGCGCCCCGCAACTCCCCCCAGGATAGCCAGCGCACCGGCGTTCGCGATTCGCTCAGCGGTCGCCGCGCGGCGCGAGGAATCGCGCCAAAGAAGGCCGGGCGGTCCCGCTCGAGCCGGGCCAGCAGCAGCGCCGGATCGGTGGTGAAGATGATGTGAGCGGAGGGCTCGCAGTGGCGTTGCGCGACATCCAGATTCAGCCGCCCGGCCACCATCGCGATCTCCCCGGCGAAGAAGTCGCGGCGCACGTCGTCGAGGCCCGCGATGCTGAGGCAAAGGCGGTCGGCCCAGCGCGCCACCCGGTCATTGTGCGGCGCGGCGAGGACAGTGTCGACATAGTCTGAAACTTCAGCGGGCATGGCCTGGCGTCGGCCGGTCACCACGAGCGTCGGTTCGAGCGCTTCCGCGTTCGTTCCGGAGGGCGTCTCCAACGGCTGGGCGGTCGTGGCAGCCGTGGCAGGCAGGAACAGGAGCGTCGTGAGCGCGCGGCAGCTCCACGATCCACGCATCCTATCCTCCTTGCGCACGCCACCGCCCCGAGCGGCGGCGGGCGCGATCCTCTCACAGAAAGGAGAGGTTTCCAAGCAAGCGGCGATGGCAGGCCGCAAAGGTCTACCGCCCCTTGAAGAAACGCCTCGCCTGCGTCACATAGCGGGGACTTGCCGCACCATGCGGCGCCACCCAATTCGGAACAGGCAGGCGGATGGGCTGCCGCGACCCCGCGGACCGCCAACACCGTAGCGCTGAGCCAGAAGGATAACACCATGTCCTGGACGGACGAGAGGATCGATCGGCTGAAGGAAATGTGGACTCGCGGCATGACCGCGAGCCAGATTGCCGAAGAGCTTGGCGGCGTGTCGCGCAATGCGGTTATCGGCAAGGCGCATCGCCTCGGCCTGCAATCGCGTCCCTCGCCGGTGAAGCCGATCGAGCCGGCCGCGGCCGCTCCGGCCCAGGTCGCGGCACCGCCGCCACCGCCGCCCGCGCCTTCCCCCGATTTTCCGGTCACCACCGCGCTCGACGTGGAAGGCACCCCGCCGTTCGACCTGAGCGACGAGGAAGACGAAGCACCTGCCGCCGCCAAGGCCGCCCCGCTGCCGCAGCCGGTCGCCCCCTCCGCACCGCAACAGCGGGTCGTCTCGATCGGCCCGGGCGGCTTCGTCCGCCAGGGTCCGGGCGAACAGCAGGCGCCGATCCCCCCAGCCCCGCCGCGGCGCCTGGTGCCGGCCAAGCCGAGCCCGGAAATCGCCAACAAGACCGGTCTGCTCGATCTCAACGAGAAGATCTGCAAATGGCCGATCGGCCACCCCGGCGAGCCCGATTTCCACTTTTGCGGCAATCAGGCCAATCCCGGCTTTCCCTATTGCGTCCAGCATTGCGGCGTCGCCTATCAGGCGCAGCTCCCCCGCCGCGACCGCAAGCCCCCGCCGCCGCTGCCGTTCGGCGGACCGAGAGTTCGTTAACCGCAACAATGTCATCCCCGCGAAAGCGGGGACCCAGGCTCCCGAGCGATCTGGGTTCCCGCTTTCGCGGGAATGACAGAATGGCCATGGCTTCCCTCCCGCGAAACCTGTGCTAGGTCTTCGTCACCTTCTTGCAGGAGATAAGGCCTTGTCCCTTCGCCGTTCGACCGTCCGCGCGCTTCTCGCTTTCACGGCCCTGACCACAACGACAGCAGCGCTCGCGCAGCAGCCGCCAATCCTGCAGCCAGGTGCGCCGGGGCAGCCGACGCGGACCTTGCCGCCCGCCGAGGCGGCGCAGGTGGCGGAAACGCGCTTCACCGCCGCCGACGTCAAGTTCATGCAGGACATGATCTGGCACCATCAGCAGGCCGTCGAGATGGCGGCTTTGGTCGCCGACCGCACCCGCGGCCGCCCGATCGTCACCGCCGCCGGCCGCATCACCGCCAGCCAGGCCGGTGAAATCCGCTTCATGCGCACGTGGCTGACCGCGCGCGACCAGAATGCGCCCGATCCCGTGGCGGCGGGCGGACATGCTGGCCATGGCGGCGCGGCCCATGCGGCGCATGCCGGCATGCCGGGCATGGCCACGCCGGCGCAGATGACCGCCCTCGCCGCCGCGCGCGGGGCGGAATTCGACCGGCAATTCCTGACGCGGATGATCGCCCACCATCAGGGCGCGGTCACGATGGCGAACGAGCTGCTGCAGCGCGCCGGTTCGGCCTACGATCCCACCTTGTTCGATTTCGTCACCGAGGTGGTGAACGAGCAGCAGGCCGAGATCAACCGGATGACGACATTGCTCGCGGGCATCGAGGCGGATCCGCGTGCGACCCTGCGCCCCGGCCTCCGCGACGCGGGCCAGGCGATCAGCAATCTGACCCTGGTCGCCAGCCTGCCCCGGCCGGCGGGCTTCTTCGACCCCGCCAATCCGTCCGACACCTCACCGGTCCGGCCCGCCCGCCCGGCCAGCGGCGATCAGCCCGCGCGCCCCGCCGGCCGGATCGAGCGTACGCCGTTGCTCAGCTTCGCCCAGACCGACATGGCCTTTTCGGGCGATCTGCTCGCGGTCGGCAATTATCACGGCTTTAACCTCTACCGGATCGACCCGGCCAATCCGGCCGCGCCGCCGCGTCACGTCACCTCCGTCGTCTGCCCCGGCGGCCAGGGCGATTTGTCGATCGTCGGCAACCTCCTGATCATGTCGGTCGAGCAGAATCGCGGCCGCACCGATTGCGGGCGCGAGGGCAATCTGGAGGATGTCACGCCCAACCGCTTCCGCGGCATCCGCATCTTCGACATCAGCGACCCTGCTCTGCCCCGCCAGGTCGGCCAGGTGCAGACCTGCCGCGGCTCGCACACGCACTCCGTGGTCTCCAGCGACGCCCGCGCGATCATTGTCTATGTTTCCGGCACTGCCTGGGTGCGTGACGAGCGCGAGCTGGCGGGCTGCGTCGGCACGGCCAGCGGCGACAACCGCACCTCCCTGTTCCGCATCGACGTGATCGAAATCCCGGTCGCCGACCCCTCGCGCGCCCGCATCATCGACAGCCCCGGCGTGTTCGCCGAGGACGGGCGGCTCGCGGGTCTGTGGCAGGGTGGACGCCGCGACGTGGGCGCGCAGGACACCAGCGCGACCGATCAATGCCACGATATCACCGTCTTCCCCAGCCGCCAGCTCGCCGCCGGCGCCTGTTCCGGCAACGGCATCATCATGGACATTTCCGATCCCCGCCGACCGCGCCGGATCGATTCCGTGTTCGATCCCAATTTCGCTTACTGGCACTCGGCGACCTTCAACAACGACGGCACCAAGGTGCTGTTCACCGATGAATGGGGCGGCGGCGGCCAGGCCCGTTGCCGCGCGCAGGATCCCCAGACCTGGGGCGCCAACGCTTATTACGACATCATCGACAACCGCCTCGTCTTCCGCGGCCATTCGAAGCTGACCGCGATCCAGACCGAGGAGGAAAATTGCGTCGCCCATAACGGCTCGATCATCCCGGTCCCCGGCCGCGATATCTTCGTCCAGGCCTGGTATCAGGGCGGCATTTCGGTGACCGATTTCACCGACAGCGCCAATGTCCGCGAGATCGCCTATTTCGACCGCGGCCCGCTCGACGGCGAGCAGATGGTGACCGGCGGCTTCTGGTCGGCTTATTGGTATAACGGCCGCATCTACGGCACCGAGATCGTCCGCGGCCTCGATGTGCTGACTTTGACCCCCAGCGCGCATCTGTCCAGCAACGAGATCCAGGCGGCGATGCTGGCGAGCCAAACGGCGAACGGCGCCCAGACCTTCAACCCGCAGCAGCAATATCCGGTCAGCTGGCCCCACCACCCGGTGATCGCGCTCGCTTATCTGGACCAGCTGCAGCGCACCAACGGGTTGCCCGCGGCGACCATGGCGAGCCTCACCCGCGAACTCGGCACCGCGCGCACGGCGCTCGACGCCAACCGCAAGGACGCGGCCCTGGCCGGCCGGCTCGAGACGATGGCTCGCGCGCTCCCCGGCGGGTCCAGCGCGGACGCCCGCCGCCTCACTGCCCTGCGCGAGACGTTGCGGGGGATCGCGACGCGCTTGCGCTGAGCGGCTGAGAAGAGGAGCGCTAAGCGGTCCACTATGCGGAGGCGTGGCGGATCAGCGATGCTTGCTTGATTGCGTCTGCATCATCGCAAACCCGGGGCGTCCACCATAAGCCGCGCCCCGCTCACGCATCCCGCGCGAAGCTCCCGGAAATCGCCTTCAGCAAGCGCAGGGATTCCTGCATCCGGCCGTTCGACTCGCCGGTTGCCTCGGCGACCTCGACCTTCACTTCGCACGT
>JBBSLM010000018.1:0-16429 GCA_038255245.1 Sphingomonadales bacterium | reverse complement strand
TGGCCGCTACCGGGCGCGCGATTGTCCGAAATGGCCGGGGGCGCTGTTCATCGCGGTCTGGTGGGCCTCGATCACCGCCATCCTGCCGCCCGCGCTTGCGACCATGGGCGGCTATGATTTGACCTATGGCAGTCTGGCCGGGGTCGCCATCGCCCTGCTGTTCTTCTTCATGATCGGGATGGGGGTGGTGATCGGGGCGGAGCTGAACGCCGCGCTTGCGGAGACGCCGACGCCCAGCCAAGAGGATGTCGTCGCCGCGGTCCGCGAGGAGAAAGCGGAAGTGGCGCAGGAAGCGGCGCAAGAGGCAGCGGCCGAGAAGGTCGAGCAGGAAGAAGCGGCCGACGGGGAGGCCGGGGGGAAGTCGGAATGACGGGTTTGATGCAGGGCAAACGCGGGCTGATCATGGGGCTCGCCAACGATAAATCGCTCGCCTGGGGGATCGCCAAGGCGTTGAACGCTCACGGTGCCGAGCTGGCAATTTCGTATCAGGGCGACGTCATGCTGAAGCGGGTCAAGCCGCTCGCTGACGAACTCGGTTGCGATTTCCTGATCAATTGCGACGTCGCCGACATGGCCAATCTCGACGCGGCTTTCGCGACGCTCGCCGCGCGCTGGGCGACGATCGACTTCGTGGTGCACGCCATCGGCTATACCAACAAGGACGCATTACGCGGCCTCTATGCCGACGTTGGCCTCGAAGACTTCCTGATGACCATGAACATCAGCGTCTACAGCTTCACCGCCGTCGCCAAACGCGCCGCGGCGATGATGCTGCCGCTCGATCCCGAAACGGGCAAGGGCGGCGGGGCAATGCTGACCCTGAGCTATTACGGCGCCGAGAAGGTGATCCCGCATTACAATGTGATGGGCGTGGCCAAGTCGGCGCTCGAAACCAGCGTCAAATATCTCGCCAACGATTATGGTCCCAAGGGCGTGCGCGTGAACGCGATCTCGGCCGGACCGATCAAGACGCTCGCGGCCAGCGGAATTGGTGATTTCCGCCTGATCCTGAAGTGGAACGAGCATAATTCTCCGCTTCGCCGCAACGTCACCATCGACGATGTTGGCGGATCGGCGCTCTATCTGCTCAGCGACCTTGCCAGTGGCGTCACCGGCGAAACCCACCATGTCGATGCGGGTTATCACACCGTCGGGATGAAGCAGGAAGACGCGCCGGACATTGCTTTGGTCTGACGAACTACGGCCTTTCTATCCCGGCACCAGCTCCGGCCCTTCGGTCGCGGGTGGACCGTCTTCGATCGGCTCGGGCGTTTCGCCGGGCTGCGTCGCGCCGGCGGGCGGCGGGGCGGACGGCGGCTCCGCGAGCGCGGGACCGCGCCGGGCGACGATCGCGCCGCGGATCGCCTCGGGCACGCGCGGATAGATGCCGCAGCGGCAGATATTGGCCACCGCCGCGTCGATATCGGCGTCGCTGGGGGACGGGTTGTTCTCGATGAAGGCGGCGATGGTCATCACCATGCCGGGCACGCAAAAGCCGCATTGCACGACATTGCCGGCCAGGAAGGCCTGTTGCACCGGGTGCGAGCGGTCCGGCGCCAGCCCTTCGATGGTGGTCACCGAAGCCCCCTCCAGCGCGCCGATCGAAACGGTGCAGCTGCGCACCGCACGCCCATCGACATGGACCGTGCAGGCCCCGCAATGGCCGGTCGCGCAGCCATTCTTGGTTCCGGTGAGGTTAGACGCCTCCCTGAGCGCGAACAGCAAGGGCGTGCGCGGGTCCATGCGGTACTGGATCGGCTGGCCGTTGACGGTGAGGCTGGGCATGCGACCCTTCTAGGCGATCGAGCGCCGCACTGGAAAGCGGAGCCTGCGCGGATCAGCGGGGCGGCTTCGGCCTCGCCGCAGGGCCGTTCTGCAATTGCCGGTTTCTGGCAAGCTCCCCCAGCAGCTGCTCGAGCTCGCGCATCGGATCGCCGCAGCTCGATTGCAGGGCGGCGCGAAGCCGGCCCTCCTCTCCGGCCCGGCCCGCCGCAGCGAAAATATCGACGACCCTCTCGACGCCGCTGCGGATCTTGAAGCACATCTCCGCCGCGCCGGCGAAGCGCTGCCCATGGTCGGCCAGCGCCGCCAGCGTCTCGCGCTCGGCTTCGGACCAGAGTTGGTTGCTCGCATACATGCGGGCGAGCCTCAGCCGGACCGTGACGGCGCCCGAACCGGGTTGCACAACCTGCGTGCCGAAATCGTCGATCGCCTGTCGAAACATCGCGGCGGACGCCTCGATGCGGGCCGGATCCCCGTTGGTTCGGGAAGGCAGGCCTCGCACCTCCGCGACATTCGCAAGCGTGGTTACCGTTTCGAGGTGGCCTCGGCCCAGCACGATCGTCCGGATGCGGAGCGATTCTTCCAGCGCCGCGAAGGTGCGTGGCGAAGGATCGTCCGGGTCGAGTTCCAGGCCGATAGTGCCGATGTCGGCCAGCACCAGCGCCACTTCCCGATGTTCGCGGCCGAGGCGGGCAGTATAGATGGCGAGCGCGCGCTCCATCAGCGCCAGCACGTCGTTAGCCGCGACATCCGCGCCTTGCGCGATGAACGATGTGACGGCGAACGCCATCATATGGTCGGCCGCCGTCATGCTCTGCGGCCCCTCGCGCAGGCTGATCGCGGCGAGTTGCCGTTCGAACCCGGCGCGCGCCTTGCCAAGCTCGCCGCGTTCCAGGTGGACCGCCACCGGTCCGAGCAACGCCGTCATCGTCTCATGGTCGAGGCGCTGCGGCTCAACGGGAATTTGGGTCACGCCGGCGGTCGGACGCGGATCCGCTCGCTCATCCTGCGCAAGCGCCCAGATCGGCGGGGTGAGAGCGCAGGCACCGATCAGGGCCATGGAGCGGCGGAATCTCATGCCAATCTGTTACGGCATTCCACGCCATGTCGAAATCCCCGTCTCCTTGACCTGCGCCCTGGACGGACGAAGAGAGATTCCAGCTTTCGCAGGAATGACGGGGTGACGGAATGAGCGACCGGGTTCAAATCACGCACGACGGCGACATCGCCATCGTGGAACTGGCGCGGGCGGACAAGTTGAACGCGATGGATGGCGACATGTTCGCGGCGATCGGCGACGCCTTCCGCGCGCTGGGCCGCGACCCGAAAGTGCGCGCGATCGTGCTGGCCGCGCAGGGCAAGCATTTCACCGCCGGGCTCGACCTGGAATATGCCGCCAGCCAGTTTCCGCCGGTCAAGGATGCCGGCCGCGCCGCCGAGGCGCGGTTGCGCCACATCGACTGGTTGCAGGACAGCTTCAACGCGGTCGAGCAGGCGCGGGTGCCGGTGATTGCGGCGGTGCACGGGGCGTGCGTCGGCGCGGGTGTGGACCTGATCGCCGCCTGCGACATGCGGGTGGCGACGCAGGACAGCTTCTTCCAGATCGCCGAGGTGGACGTGGCGATCACCGCCGATCTCGGCACGCTGCAGCGGCTCGGTTATCTGATCCCGCAGGGCATCTTGCGCGAACTGACCTATACCGGCCGCAAACTGGGCGCGGAGGAAGCGGCCAAGATCGGCTTGCTGAACGGCCTCGCCGCCGATCGCGAAGCCGCGCTGGAGGCCGCGACGAGCCTGGCGCGCGCCATCGCCGCCAAGTCGCCGCTGGCGGTCGCCGGCGCCAAGCGCAGCCTCAATTACAGCCGCGGCCGGACGGTCGAGGAGGGGCTCCGCGAT
The DNA here is from genome assembly GCA_038255245.1 of Sphingomonadales bacterium. Taxonomy (GTDB): domain Bacteria; phylum Pseudomonadota; class Alphaproteobacteria; order Sphingomonadales; family Sphingomonadaceae; genus Allosphingosinicella. The sequence goes on along the minus strand of JBBSLM010000018.1, from coordinate 12,751 downwards.
GTTGCGCTGTGGAATGCCGGGACGCTCGTGAGCGCCGATCTCGGCGCGGCGGTGCAGGCGCGGCTGACCAAGCAGACGCCCGAATTCGGTCCGCTCGACGGCTGACGGCTTGCCTTTGCCACCGTGTCGCGCTAGGGGCGCGGCGACGAAGCGGGACGAGTCTCGCGGCGATAGCCAATTATTGGCATTATCTTCCTGGCTCTGCGGCGGCCAATGCTCGCCGGCTTTCCAGGTGAATTGCAACGGAGTGTGACGGAACTTTATGCTGATTCAGGTTCGCGACAACAATGTCGACCAGGCGCTGCGCGCCCTTAAGAAGAAGCTGCAGCGCGAGGGCGTCTATCGCGAGATGAAGCTTCGCCGTCATTACGAAAAGCCGTCCGAGAAGCGTGCGCGCGAGCGTGCCGCCGCGATCCGCCGCGCCCGCAAGCTGGAGCGCAAGCGCATGGAGCGCGACGGGGTAAGGTGATTCGCTGAGGCTCGGCTCCGGCCGGGCCGCACCCAGGGCGCAGAGCGCTCTTGGCACAAGCAAGAGGCGGCGATACATCTCGCCGCCTCTTCTTTTTTGGGCGCGCCGCGCCTTCCTTCGGGGGATCAAAAGCCCATGACGACGGTCACCGCCGTACCGCTCCAGCCGCTTCCGAAGGGTTCGATGCTCAAGCTCTGGCTCGGCATCCTCTTTATCGTCCTGCTCGCCATGGGCCTTGCCTGGCTGGGCACAAGCAAGCTGCAATTCACCACGCTGGACAATGGCGTACGCTATCGTGTGATCGAAAGCGGCGCGGGCGAAAAGGTGACGCCGAACGATCTCGTGCAGCTGCATTTCGAGGTCACCAAGGTTGCGGACGGGCGCGTCATCCTCAGCTCGGCGCGCACCGGCCAGCCGGAAGATGTCACGGTCAATTCCTTCTTCCCCGGCCTGCGCGATGTCATGCTGGAGCTCAGGGAAGGCGGCGTCTACCAGGTCTATGCGACCGCGCAGGAAGCGACCGGCGAGCCGGTGCCGCCGGGCCAGCCGGTGCAGAGCGACGACGAGCTGGAATTCAAGCTGCGCGTGGTCCGCGTCGCCGCCGGCATGGGCGCGATGCAGGGGATGATGGGTCCCGAGGGCGCCGGCCCTGGCGGCCCGGGCGGTCCCCCGCCGGGCGCGATGCCCCCCGGAGCGATGCCCCCGGGTGCGGTTCCGCAGGGCCGTCCGGGCGCTCGGTAACCGGCTCTATTGCCCCGCCCGCTCTGGATGCAGCGACGTCCCCGCGCGGCCACCCCGCAGGGCGGTAAACCAGCTGATCGGGTTCCAGTAACTGGACGAGCCGTCCAGGCTGAAGGTGATGAATTCGGCGCGGCCACCGACATTCTCCCACGGGATCGGCCCGCCCAGGCCCTTCCACTGCTCGTCCGCCGGAAAGCGGCTGTCGGCGCTCTGGTCGCGATTGTCCCCCATCAGGAAGACGTGGCCGTCGGGAATGGTGACCGGCCCGAAATCGTCGCCCTCGGCCGATCGGGTCAGGTCGATCGTGTCGAAGCTCGCGCCGTTGGGCAGCGTCTCGCGGAAGATCGGCAGGCGGCAATAAGCGGCGCCGTCGTCCCCGGTGACGCGGGTCGGGCCGAAGTCGGAAAAGCCCGGGCAATCCAGGTTTGCGTCGATCGGGATCATCGCGTCGGCCATCCGCTCGCGGCGAATGGGCGTGCCGTTGATGCTGAGCACGCCGGCGTCGAGTTGGAGCGTGTCGCCGGGCAGGCCGATCACACGCTTGATATAGTCGGTGCCATCGATCGGGTGGGCGGCGATCACGACATCGCCGCGCTCCGGCAGGCTGCCGAACAGGCGGCCTTGCCAGCGCGGCAGGATGTGGAAGGTCGGCGACACCCACGACCAGCCATAGGGATATTTGCTGACCACCAGCCGATCGCCCTTCAGCAGCCCGGGCATCATCGATTCGCTGGGAATGTAGAATGGCTTGGCGATCAGGCTGTGGAAGGCGAGCACGGCGAGAATCAGCAAGGCGATCGCGCGCAGTTCGCGCCACCAATTGGTCTTCGGCTTTTCCGGCTTCGCGTCCGCGGGCGCGGGCGGCGGGGCGGTGTCGATCTGATTGCTGGCCAGCGCCTGGCCGTCGTTCGAACTCACTTTTCCTCCGGAACAGCCTCGATGACCACGACCGCCATCGCGAACGGATGGTCGTCGGTCATCGTCAGGTGAATGCGGGCCGCGTGGCCATGGGGGGTGATCGCGTCAAGCCTTTCCTTGGCGCCGCCGGTGAGGGCAAGCGTCGGTTCCCCCGATGCTTTATTGACCACGCCTATATCGCGCATGAACACGCCGCGCTTGAAGCCGGTGCCGACCGCCTTGCTGAACGCCTCCTTGGCGGCGAAGCGCTTGGCGTAGGTGCCGGCGCGGGTAAACGGCCGGCGCTCCGCCTTGCCGCGCTCGATCTCGGTGAAGACGCGATTGGTGAAGCGCTCGCCGAAGCGATCGAGCGAATTGGCGATCCGCTCGATGTTGCACAGGTCGGAGCCGATGCCGATGATCACCCTTAAATCCTCCCCTCGTTTTCGAGGGGAGGGGGACCATGCGAAGCATGGTGGAGGGGCGCGAGCGGAGCGAGCGTTCTTCCGCCCGCGCAAGGGCGCGAGCGGCCCCTCCACCGCCTGCGGCGGTCCCCCTCCCCTGCAAAGGCAGGGGAGGATTTAATCACCCCGCGCCTCATCCATCAGTGCTCGCATCTTCCGCACGCTCGCATCCAGCCCGACGAAAATCGCCTCGCCGATCAGGAAATGGCCGATGTTCAGCTCCGCCAGCTGCGGGATCGCGGCCACCGGCTGCACATTGTCGAAGGTCAGCCCGTGCCCGGCATGCGGCTCGATCCCATTCTTCGCCGCCAGCGCCGCCGCGTCGGCGATGCGGGCCAGTTCCTCGACCTGTGCGTCGCCGTCGAGATGCGCGTATCGCCCGGTGTGGAATTCCACGATCGGCGCGCCGAGCAAAATCGCCGCCTCGATCTGCCGCGGGTCGGGCTCGATGAACAAGGATACCCGAATGCCCGCATCGCCGAGGCGCGAGATGAGCGGCTGCAGATGATTGTGCTGGCCGAACGCATCCAGCCCGCCCTCGGTCGTGCGCTCCTCGCGCCGTTCGGGAACGATGCAGGCGGCGTGCGGGCGGTGCTTCAGCGCCAGCGCGACCATCTCCTCGGTCGCCGCCATCTCCATGTTAAGCGGCAGCGCGATCGTGCCGATCAGATGGGCGATATCCTCGTCGATGATATGCCGCCGGTCCTCGCGCAGATGCGCGGTAATGCCGTCCGCACCGGCCTCCTGCGCCACCAGCGCGGCCCGAATCGGATCGGGCGACAGCCCCCCGCGCGCGTTCCTTATGGTCGCGACGTGATCGATGTTGACGCCGAGGCGAAGCTTCATGACTGGCGCCCTCCGGCCAGCCCGCCGAGCACCGCGTCAGGGTGCCGGTAAGCCTTGAGTTCGATCAAATTGCCGCTCGGATCCTGCACCATCGCCTTGGCCTGTTCGCTTTCGGTACCCTGCAGATCGATGCGGGGCGGCTCGACGAAGTCGCTGAGCGTGGCGACCAGGGTCTCCCACTCGTTCCAGCCCAAGGTCGCGCCGAAATGGCGTGAACGCGGCATGGGATCGAGCACATCGCCGGGCCTTTGCTGCAGTGTCAGCTGGGCGCCGAATAATGCGATGTCTGCCCAGGCCTGCGCGCGGCGGCCGGGAATTCCGCCGAACGTCCGGGCATAATAAGACAGACTTTCCTCGAGGTCGCGCACCGGAAAGGAAAGATGGAAGATTGGCGCGGTCTGCGCGGGATCGGTCATGTTGCGCGGCTGCCGGGTTTCTCGGCCGGGATCGCCGCCAGCTCGGGCGGGAGCTGGTCGGCCGCATAGCTTGGCACGGCGAGGCGGATCAGGGGGAAGAAGGGGACGCCCAGATCGGCCTTACCGTCGGAGCGATCGACCAGGGAGGCGGCTGCGATCACGTCGCCGCCCGCGGCTTCGATCGCCTTCATCGCTTCGCGCGAGCTAAGGCCGGTGGTGACCACATCCTCGACCAGCAATACTTTTTGTCCCGGTTCCAGCCGGAAGCCGCGGCGCAGCTCGAACGTGCCGGTCGGCCGTTCGACGAAAATGGCGGGCAGCCCAAGCGAGCGGCCCATTTCGTGGCCGAAGATGATGCCGCCCATGGCCGGCGACACGACGATCTCGATCTTCGATTTGATCGCCAGCGGCAGCGAGCGGACCAGGGTCGAGGCCAGCCGGGAAGCGCGCGACGGGTCCATCAACACCCGCGCGCATTGCAGGTAACGCGGCGAATGGAGGCCGGAGGAGAGCACGAAATGCCCTTCGAGCAGCGCTTCGGCGGCGCGGAATTCGGCGAACACTTCGGCTTCGGTCATGGCCGGGCCTTAGCGTGGCGGCGGCCGGGGCGAAAGCCGCGCCGCACGCATGCAAACGCCCATTTCCCGACAGCAGGATGAACACTTGAGGCAGGCAGACGCCCTGCTATAAGCGCGCCCGGGCCCGTCCCCGGCGCGCGTGTCGAGACGCCCGCTCCGGATTGCCCTCAAGGGGTTTAAATGAAGATTCTGACCAAGTTCCTCGCCGTCGCCGCCGCATTCGGCCTCGGCTCAGGTGCCGCCTTCGCGGCCGATGCTCCGGCCGCCGCGCCGGCACCCGCGGTGACGGCTGCCCCGGCGCCCGAGGCGACTCCGGCCCCCGTCCCGACGGCGGCTCCGGCGCCTGCGCCCGCCGCTGACGCCGCCGCGCCTGCCGCGGCCGATGCGGCGCCCGCTTATGTCTCGCCGGTCTCGCCGCGCACCGACGTCGGCGTCCCGGATGGGCGCATGGGGATTCAGGAACAGGTCACGGAACTCGGCGCGGATGCGAAGTTTTTCCACGACTGGATTCTGATGCCGGTGATCACGGTCATCTCGCTGGTCGTGCTGTTCCTGCTCGGCTGGGTGATCTTGCGCTACCGCCGCGCCGCCCACCCAATACCGTCCCGGACCACCCATAACACGACGATCGAAGTGATCTGGACGCTGGTGCCGGTGATCATCCTGGTGGTGATCGCGGTGCCGTCGATCCGGCTGCTCGCCAATCAATATTCGCCGCCCAATGCCGACGTCACGATCAAGGTGACCGGTCAGCAATGGTATTGGCAATATCAATATCCCGACCACGGGATCGAGATCACCTCCAACATGTTGCCCGAGGCGGGCGAGGGCCAGCCGGGTCAGCCGACCCGCACCGATGCGGACGGTCCGCGGCTGCTGGCGGTCGACGAGCGGATGGTGGTGCCGGTCGGCGCCACCGTGAAACTGATCGTGACCTCTGATCCGTCCGGCGTGATCCACTCATTCGGCGTTCCCGCTTTCTGGGTAAAGATGGACGCGGTGCCGGGCCGGTTGAACGAGACCTGGTTCCGCGCCGAACAGCCCGGCATCTATTACGGCCAATGCTACGAATTGTGCGGCTCGCGCCACGCCTACATGCCGATCGCGGTCGAAGTGGTGAGCCAGGCGGATTTCGAGCGCTGGGTCGCCTCGAAGGGCGGTACCCTGCCGGGTGCCGCTCCCGCTGCCCCCGCCACGGCGTCGGCCCCGACGGTCAGCGCCAATGCCTCGACCGAAGCCACACCCGCGCCGCCGACGGTGGTCAATGCGACGACCACGCCGGCGACGACCAATCAAGCTGCAACCGGAAATTGAGGCGGCGAGACAAATGACCGACACCACCGCCAACGCCGTCAACTTCGAAAAGGCTGACGACCACACGCACGCGCATCACGATGCGGACCACAAGCCGGGCTTTTTCGCCCGCTGGTTCATGTCGACCAACCACAAGGATATCGGCACGCTGTATCTGATCTTCGCGATCATCGCGGGGATCATCGGCGGCGGCATTTCCGGCATGATGCGGGTCGAACTCGCGCAGCCGGGCATCCAGTATCTGGAAAGCTGGGCCAATTACATCCACGCGATGCTGGGCGCGCAGCCGGCGACGATCGACGAAGCGCGCCATCTCTGGAACGTGCTCGTCACCGCGCACGGCCTGATCATGGTCTTTTTCATGGTCATGCCGGCGATGATCGGCGGCTTCGGCAACTGGTTCGTGCCGATCATGATCGGCGCGCCGGACATGGCCTTCCCGCGGATGAACAACATCTCGTTCTGGCTGCTGCCGCCGGCCTTCATCCTGCTGCTGGCCTCCTCTTTCTTCCCGGGCGGCAACGGCCTGGGCGCCGGCACCGGCTGGACCGTCTATGCGCCGCTCTCGACCAGCGGCTCACAGGGACCGGCAGTCGATCTCGCCATCTTCTCGCTCCACCTCGCGGGTGCCTCGTCGATCCTCGGCGCGGTCAATTTCATCACCACCATCTTCAACATGCGCGCGCCGGGCATGACCCTGCACAAAATGCCGTTGTTCGTCTGGTCGGTGCTGGTGACGGCCTTCCTGCTGCTCCTCGCGCTGCCGGTGCTCGCGGGCGCGATCACGATGCTGCTGACCGACCGCAATTTCGGCACGGACTTCTTCAATGCCGATGGCGGCGGCGATCCGGTGCTTTACCAGCATCTCTTCTGGTTCTTCGGTCACCCGGAGGTCTACATCCTGATCCTGCCGGGCTTCGGCATGGTCAGCCAGATCGTCTCGACCTTCAGCCGCAAGCCGGTCTTCGGCTATCTCGGCATGGCCTATGCCATGGTCGCGATCGGCGTGATCGGCTTCGTCGTGTGGGCGCACCACATGTTCACCGTCGGCATGGACGTGAACACGAAGATGTATTTCACCGCGGCGACGATGGTGATCGCGGTGCCGACCGGCATCAAGATCTTCTCGTGGATCGCGACCATGTGGGGCGGCAGCCTGACCTTCCAGACACCGATGATGTGGGCGCTGGGCTTCATCTTCATGTTCACCGTCGGCGGCGTGACGGGCGTCGTGCTCGCCAATGGCGGCGTCGATAATTATATGCACGACACTTATTATGTCGTCGCGCACTTCCACTACGTGCTCAGCCTCGGCGCGGTGTTCGCCCTGTTCGCGGCCTGGCATTACTGGTTCCCGAAAATGTCGGGCCGGATGTACAGCGAGGTGCTCGGCCAGCTGCATTTCTGGATTTTCTTCATCGGCGTGAACGTGCTGTTCTTCCCGATGCACTTCCTCGGGCTCGACGGCATGCCGCGGCGCATTCCGGATTATCCCAGCCAGTTCCAGCCTTATAACGAGCTGGCGACCTGGGGTTATATGATCATGGCCGGGTCCATGATCTTCTTCTTCCTGAACATCCTCTACAGCTTCACGCTGGGGAAGAAGGCGCCGAACAATCCGTGGGGCGAAGGCGCGACGACGCTGGAATGGACCTTGTCCAGCCCGCCGCCTTACCACCAGTTCGAAACCCTCCCGATCATCGACGACGGCAAGCGCGATCATTGATCCGGCGGCCGGCGTCAGCCGGGTGAACAGATGCGGCGCGGCTGGAGACGGCCGCGCCGCTTCTCGTTTTGGCGGGGCTGGGGCCCGAGCGGCCGAATCCCCTTTTCGCCGAACGCCTTCGCGCCTATAGCGCCGGCGCAAGCCATGGCCTCCGCACCACTCCATTCCGATCTCGGCCTGCCCGCCGAATGGCGCGATTTCGTCGCGCTGACCAAGCCGCGCGTGATGACGCTCGTCGTCTTCACCGGCGCCTGCGGGCTGATCGCGGCGCCCGGGGCCTTGCACCCGGTGCTCGCCTTCACCGCCATCTTGTGCATCGCATTGGGCGCGGGCGCGGCCGGGGCGCTCAATCAATGGTATGAGGCCGATATCGACGCGCTGATGAAGCGCACGGAAAAACGGCCATTGCCGGCTGGCCGGATGGACCGGGACTCGGCCCTCTATTTCGGCGTCGCGCTCAGCGTCTTTTCCGTCCTGCTCATGGGCCTGGCGACCAATTGGGCCGCGGCGGCGGGGCTGGCGGCGTCCATCCTGTTCTACGTGCTCATCTATACCGTCTGGCTCAAGCGCCGGACGCCGCAGAATATCGTCATCGGCGGCGCGGCGGGGGCCTTCCCGCCGGTGATTGGCTGGCTGGCGGTGACCGGCGAACTGGCGGTGCTGCCGCTCCTGCTGTTCGCTCTGGTTTTCCTGTGGACGCCGCCGCATTTCTGGGCGCTGTCGCTGTTCGTGCGCACCGATTACGCCAAGGCCGGCGTGCCGATGCTGCCCGTCACCGCCGGCAACCGCGTCACCCGCCAGCAGATTTTCGGCTATTCGCTGGTGATGGCCTCTGCCGCCGTCGCGCCCTGGGCATTGGGCGAGACGGGCGCCATCTATGGTGTCGCTGCCGCCGCTTTGTCGTTGTTCTTCGTCGCGCTCGCCTGGCCGGTCCTGCGCAACACCACCGCCGACCCGGCCGAAATGGCGCCCGAGAAGCGCCTGTTCAAATATTCGATTCTCTATCTCTTTTTGCTGTTCGGCGCGCTCTTGGCCGATCGGGTCGCCGACCGCTGGTTGCTGGCATGAGGAAGCGCGATCCGCTGGAGGGCGCGGCCCCCGCGCCGGCGCGTCCGGAGCCGGCGCCGCGCTCGGCCCAGACCGAAGTCCGCCGCCGCCAGCGCAGCCGCTCGCTGGTGATGGCGCTGGCGCTCGGCGCATTCGTCATCCTGCTCTACGCCATCACCATCGCCCGGATCGGCGCGCTATGAGGAAGCTCAGCAATGCGCGCGTCGGCATGATCGCCGGGGCGCTCGCCATCTCGATGGTCGGCGTCTCCTTCGCCGCGGTGCCGCTTTATCGCATCTTCTGCCAGGTGACCGGCTTCGGCGGCACGACGATGCGGATCGACGAAGCGCAGGCCGCGACGGTCCGCCCGGTCGCGGGCAAATCGGTCAGCGTCCGCTTCGACGCCAACGTCTCGCGCAATTTGGCCTGGGAATTCAAGCCGACCGAGACCCACCGCGTCGTGCAGATCGGCGCGCGCAGCATGTCGGTCTACACCGCCAAGAGCCTGTCGAGCGAGCCGCTGAAGGGCACCGCGACGTTCAACGTCACGCCGGTCCAGGCCGGGCAATATTTCCACAAGGTGCAATGCTTCTGCTTCACCGAGCAGCTGCTCAATCCGGGCCAGCAGGTGCAGATGCCCGTCGTCTTCTACGTCGATCCCCGCATCCTGGAGGATCCGGCGACGCGGGACATTAGCGAGATCACGCTTTCCTACACCTTTTACCCGGTTGAGCAGCCGGGAAGCGGCAGCTAGAGCATTTCCTGTTTTCGTCATCCCAGCGAAAGCTGGGATCTCACTTCTTAAGGCAGGGGGATTCCAGCTTTCGCTGGAGTGACGGCGAAGCGAAGAGAGAAGAACATGGCCGGAGCGAAGAACCACCAATACCATATCCTGAGCCCGAGCATCTGGCCGCTGATCGGCTCGCTCGGAGCGCTGACGATGGCGATCGGCGGCGTGATGTACATGCACGGCGCGAACATCAGCCTCGAACGCGCCAATGGCGGCGGCTGGATCTTCTTCGCCGGGCTCCTGGCCGTCCTGTTCGTGATGTTCAGCTGGTGGGCGGACGTGGTGAAGGAAGCCAATGGCGGCGATCATACGCCGGTCGTGCAGCTGCACCACCGCTACGGCATGATCCTGTTCATCGCGTCGGAAGTGATGTTCTTCGTCGCCTGGTTCTGGGCCTATTTCAACGCCGCTTTGTTCCCGCCGCCGATCGAGCTGACCGGCGAGCTGTGGATGCTGAACAAGGAAGCGGTCGAAGCCGGCACCTGGCCGCCCGCGGGTATGCACGTGCTCGATCCGTTCGGCTGGCCGCTGCTGAACACGATGATCCTGCTCTGCTCGGGCTGCACCGTGACCTGGGCGCACCATGCGCTGATTCACGGCGACCGCGAGGGGCTGAAGCAGGGCCTGTGGGCGACGATCATCCTGGGCGTGATCTTCAGCGGCGTGCAGGCCTATGAATATATGCATGCGCCGTTCGGCTTCGCGGACAATATCTACACCTCGACCTTCTACATGGCGACCGGCTTCCACGGCTTCCACGTGCTGGTCGGCACGATCTTCCTGATCGTCTGCCTGATCCGCACCTACAATGGCGCCTTCACGCCGAAGCAGCATTTCGGCTTCGAAGCGGCCGCCTGGTACTGGCATTTCGTCGACGTGGTGTGGCTCTTCCTCTTCCTCTTCATCTACGTCTGGGGCGGCTGGGGCGCGGATTTCCATTGAGTTCCGCGCGTAACGCACGCGCCAAACCCCGCTCATCTCGAGCGAAGTCGAGAGACTGGTTCGAGCGCAGCCGAGAACCTCTGAGCGCCTCGACTCCGCTCGGCAGGGTGTCTCGACTTCGCTCGACATGAGCGGATCCCGTGGCGGATCGGCTATGAACCGCCTCCCCATCATTCCGACGCTGATCGTCGCCGCCGCCATCGCGGTGATGATCGGCCTTGGCGTCTGGCAGCTGCAACGCGCCGGCTGGAAAGAGCGAATGCTTACCGAGCTGGCCGCGGCGCCCTCGCAACCCGCGATCGATCTCGATCCCCTACTCGCGGCCGCCGAACCCCCCGCCAATCTCGCCTTCCGCCGCGCCCTGATCAGCTGCACTGCTCGCGACACCGCGCCAAGTCTGCGCGCCGGGCGAACCCTGGATGGCCAAAGCGGCTTCAGCGTCTTCGTCCCCTGCCGCCCGGGCGCTACAGGTTGGGCCGGCCGGATCGAGGTCAATGCCGGCTGGACCCGTCAGGCTGATTACCGCAGCCCGGTGAAGCTGACCGGCATCACCGCCGGCTCGATCGGCACGGTCGAAGCGGCCGGCCCGATCATCCTCACCGCCGCGACCCCCACGCCCGGTCTCGCCGCCAGCGCCGCCCCGGCAATCGACGACATCCCGAACAATCATCTGATGTATGCTGGCCAATGGTTCTTCTTCGCCTTCACGGCGGGGCTCATTTACGTGCTGGCCCTGCGCCGCCGCCGGAAGGTCTGACCTGCATTTTCCTACTTGGCCGCGATCCCCTATCTTGCCGGCATGACCGCCCCATCCCGCCCCTTCGAATCGCGCCGCTCGAAAGGTTCGAAGGTTCAACCGGTTTTTTCGCCATGGGGTGTGAACCTTCAGCACCTCAGGAACCTTCCGGCATCACTTTCCGCCGCATTGAAGGCGCCGGTCCGAACCGCTACCTCCCCGCTCACATGATGCAGCTCACCACTTTGCCGAACGGCCTGCGCGTCGCCTCGCGGGCCATGCCGGGGTTCGAAACGGTCGCGGTCGGCCTTTATGCCGATGCGGGTTCGCGGCACGAGCCGGCGGCGCTGAACGGCATCGCCCATCTGTTCGAGCATATGGTGTTCAAGGGCGCGGGCGGCCGTTCCGCGCGCGCGCTGAGCGAGACCATCGAGGATGTCGGCGGCGACCTCAACGCCGCCACCGACCGGGAAGGCACGAGCTTCAGCGCCACCCTGCTGGCCGAGCATTTGCCGCTGGGCGTCGAGATCCTCTCCGATCTGCTGCTCCGCCCACATCTCGACGCCGCCGATCTCGCCCGCGAACAGGAAGTGGTGCTGCAGGAACTGGCGGAGGCCGAGGACACGCCGTCCGACATCATCTTCGACGAATTGTGGACCGCCTCCTTCCCCGATCAGGCGCTGGGTCGGCCGGTGCTGGGCAGCGAAGCGACCGTCCGCGCGATCACTTGCCAGGACCTCGCCGCCTGGCGCGACTCGCATGTCCGCGCCGATTCGCTGATGCTGGTCGCGGCCGGCAAGGTCGATCATGCCGAACTGGTCGCCCTGGCCGACGCGCGGCTCGGCGCGGTCCTGCCGGGCAGCGCCGCCAGCTTCGAAGCGGGGCGTTTCGGCGGCGGCATGCGCGCGCTGAAGCCCCGCGCGGATCAGGCGCATCTGACCTTCGCCTATCCGGCCTTGCCCCTGCTCGATCCGGATTATCACGCGCTCCGGCTGTTCGCTGACATCGTCGGCGCGGGCGCTTCGTCGCGGCTGTTCCAGGCGGTCCGCGAGGAGCGGGGCCTGGCCTATTCGGTCTGGGCCTGCGTCCAGCCCTATCAGGATTGCGGCCTGTTCTACGCTTATGCCGCGACCGCCCGGCGGCAGGCGACCGGGGCGGTTTCGTTGATGCACGAGGTGCTGGCCGGGGCGGCGAACGACGCCACGCCGGCCGAACTGGCGCGGGCCAAGGCGCAGGCCAAGGCGGGACTGCTGATGAGCCTCGAATCCTCCTGGGGCCAGGCCAATTATGTGGCCCGCACGCTCAGCGCCCGTGGCCGGCTGGTCGAACCGGCCGAACTGGTCGCGGCGATCGAGGCGGTCGAGCTGGATCAGGTCCGCGCCGCCGGCGCGAAGATGCTGAGCCACCAGCGCGCCAGCGCCACCATCGGCGTGAGCGCCGTCCGCGCGGCGTGAAGCTCGACACGCTCATTGCCGAACCCTGGGCCGATTACGGCCTGGTCGATAGCGGCGGCGGGCGGAAGCTGGAGCGCTATGGCCGCTACCGCTTCATCCGCCCGGAGCCGCAGGCGATGTGGGCCCCGGCTGCGCCCGATTGGGACGCGGACGGCGAGTTCGTCCCCGGCTCCGACGAGGATGGCGGCGGCAAATGGCGCTTCGACCGGCCGGTGCCGAAGGAGGGCTGGGGCCTCGCCTGGGAAGAGGTCCGCTTCCGCGCGCAGGCGACGCCCTTCCGCCACCTCGCTTTCTTCCCCGACATGGCCCCGCAATGGGCCTGGATGCGCGA
>JBBSLM010000017.1:0-16532 GCA_038255245.1 Sphingomonadales bacterium | reverse complement strand
TGGCCGGCCATCTTCTTGTTCTTGAAGACCTTGCCCGGATCCTGCCGCTGGCCGGTCGAACCGTGCGAACGGTGGCTGACCGACACGCCGTGGGTGGCGCGCAGACCGCCGAAGCCCCAGCGCTTCATCGCGCCGGCAAAGCCCTTGCCCTGGGTGACGCCCTGGACGTCGACCATTTGGCCCGCGGCGAAATGGTCGGCCGAAATCTCGGCGCCGACGTCGAGAAGAGCATCCTCGGACACACGGAACTCGGCCAGGCGCGCCTTGGGCTCGACCTCGGCCTTGCCGAAGTGGCCGCGCTGCGGCTTGCTCAGATTCTTCGCTTTGGCGCTCCCGGCGCCAAGCTGGACGGACGTATAGCCGTCAGATGAGGTTTCGCGACGAGCGACGACCTGAACGCCTTCGAGACTCAGAACGGTAACCGGCACGTGGCGGCCATCGTCCTGAAACAGGCGGGTCATCCCCATTTTCTTCGCGATCACGCCAGTGCGCATGATCAATGCTCCTATGCATAGGCCCCCGCGCGAAATGCTCGGGGGCGTACCGGGCACCCATCGAAGTATTACTTCGATGGGACCCTGCCAGCCCGATAAAGATGCGTGCCCCGCCTGGGCTTGTGCCTCGCCGATTGCAGCGAGGCGGCGGGGACGCAGGCCACGGACAAGTCCGTGCGGTATCACCCTGACTCATGCGGAGGGCGAACCCTCCAATTCGTCATGCCGGACTTGATCCGGCATCCACCTTCTTGAGTCCCTGGAAAGGGAGAAGGTGGACCCCGGATCAAGTCCGGGGTGACGATGCTGGTTGTTACGCCAGCTTAATCTCAACGTCGACGCCGGCGGCAAGGTCGAGCTTCATCAGCGCGTCCACCGTCTGCGGCGTGGGCTGCACGATATCGAGCAGCCTTTTGTAGGTCCGGACCTCGAACTGCTCGCGCGACTTCTTGTCGACGTGCGGCGAACGGTTGACGGTGAACTTTTCGATACGCGTCGGCAGGGGAATGGGTCCGCGGATCAGCGCGCCGGTACGACGCGCCGTGTCGGCGATCTCGCCAGTGGCCTGATCGAGCACGCGATGATCGAACGCCTTGAGGCGAATGCGGATGTTGTTGGTATCCATTTCCCACTTACCGATGCGAAAGAGCCTGGGCCCGTTGCCGAGCCTCTTGCTGTTCTGTTTCCGAAGAAGGCGCGCCATTGCCAGACAGGGCCGGTCAAAGCAACCCCTTTCGAGCCGAAGCGGCCCGATTGGCGGTGAATTCCCGGCTGTCGGCGAAAAGCAAACGCTCTCATAAAAAGGGAAGGCCCGGCTCCCTTGCGGGAACCGGGCCTCGAGAACCCTTGGAAGAAGCTTGGGAGCTTACTTCGAGATCGAACCGACGACGCCTGCGCCGACGGTCCGGCCACCCTCACGGATGGTGAAGCGCTGGCCCGGATCCATCGCGATCGGGGCGATGAGCTTGATGCCCAACGTCACGTTGTCGCCCGGCATGACCATCTCGGTGCCTTCCGGCAGCACCACTTCGCCCGTCACGTCGGTCGTGCGGAAGTAGAATTGCGGACGGTAGTTGGCGAAGAACGGCGTGTGACGGCCGCCCTCGTCCTTCGACAGGACATAAACCTCGGCCGAGAATTCGGTGTGCGGCTTGATCGAGCCGGTCTTGGCCAGAACCTGACCACGCTCGACTTCCTCACGACCGACGCCGCGGATCAGCGCGCCGATATTGTCGCCCGCGCGGCCCTCGTCGAGCAGCTTGCGGAACATCTCGACGCCGGTGACGACGGTCTTCTTGGTGTCCTTGATGCCGACGATCTCGACTTCTTCGCCCACCTTGATGATGCCGGTCTCGACGCGGCCGGTGACGACCGTGCCGCGACCCGAGATCGAGAACACGTCCTCGATCGGCATCATGAACGGCTTGTCGAGCGGACGATCCGGCTCCGGGATCGATTCATCGACCGCGGCCATCAGCGCCAGCACGGCTTCCTTGCCCAGCTTGTCGTCCGAACCCGACAGGGCGGCCGTGGCCGAACCGCGGATGATCGGAATGTTGTCGCCGTCGAAGTCGCGCTTGGAGAGCTCCTCGCGGATTTCCATCTCGACCAGCTCAAGGATTTCCTCGTCATCGACCAGATCGACCTTGTTGAGGAAGACCACCATGGTCGGCACGCCGACCTGCTTGGCGAGCAGGATGTGCTCCTTGGTCTGCGGCATCGGGCCGTCGGTGGCCGCCACGACCAGGATCGCGCCGTCCATCTGCGCCGCGCCGGTGATCATGTTCTTCACATAATCGGCGTGGCCCGGGCAATCGACGTGCGCATAGTGGCGCGCCGCGGTCTCATATTCGACGTGTGCGGTCGAAATGGTGATGCCGCGCTCGCGCTCTTCCGGCGCCTTGTCGATGTTGGCGAAATCGACGGCGGTGCCGCCGGTCGTTTCGGCCAGAACCTTCGTGATGGCCGCCGTCAGCGACGTCTTGCCATGATCGACGTGACCGATGGTGCCGATGTTCAGATGCGGCTTGTTCCGCTCAAACTTAGCTTTCGCCATTGCTCTTCCCTCGTGTTTCTAACTTAAAATCCCGGCTTGTCCGACCCTTAGGCCAGCTTCGCCTTCACTTCCTCGGCCACGTTCGCAGGCACCTCGTCATAATGCGAGAATTGCATGCTGTACTGGGCTCTGCCCTGAGTAAACGAGCGCAGCTCATTAACGTAGCCAAACATATTCGCAAGCGGCACCAGCGCCTCGACCGACTGGGCATTGCCCCGGCTGTCAGTGCCCTGAATCTGCCCGCGACGGCTGTTGATGTCGCCGATGACGTCGCCCAGATAGTCTTCCGGGGTCACCACCTCAACCTTCATGATCGGCTCGAGCAACGTGATGCCGGCCTTCTGGGCCGCTTCACGCATCGCGCCACGCGCACAGATTTCGAAGGCCAGAGCCGACGAATCGACGTCATGGTATTTGCCGTCGAGCAGCTGCACCTCGAAATCGATGATCGGGAAGCCGATCAGCGACCCGGTCTCGGCGGTCTCGCGCATGCCCTTCTCGACCGACGGAATATATTCCTTCGGAACGTTGCCGCCCTTGATGCTGTCCGTGAAGACGAAGCCGGAGCCGCGCTCGCCGGGATTGAGCTTCACCTTCACCTCGGCGAACTGGCCGGAGCCGCCCGACTGCTTTTTGTGGGTGTAGGTCAGCTCGACCGGCTTCTTCAGATATTCGCGATAGGCGACCTGCGGCGCGCCGACATTGGCCTCCACCTTGAACTCGCGCTTCATGCGATCAACGATGATCTCGAGGTGGAGCTCGCCCATCCCCTTGATGATCGTCTGGCCCGATTCGTGATCGGTCGAAACGCGGAACGACGGATCCTCGCGGGCGAGGCGATTGAGCGCGACGCCCATCTTCTCCTGGTCCTGCTTGGTTTTCGGCTCCACCGACAATTCGATGACGGGGTCCGGAAACTCCATCCGCTCGAGAATGATCGGCGCGTTCTGGGCGCACAACGTGTCGCCCGTCGTGGTGTCCTTGAGGCCGGCCAGAGCGACGATGTCGCCCGCGAACGCTTCCTGGATGTCCTCGCGGCTGTTCGCATGCATCAGCAGCATGCGGCCGACCTTTTCCTTCTTGTCCTTGACGGAATTGGTCACCATCGACGCGGTTTCGAGCTTGCCCGAATAGATGCGGGCGAAGGTCAAAGTGCCGACGAACGGGTCGTTCATGATCTTGAACGCCAGCGCCGAGAAGGGCGCATTGTCGTCGGACGGACGCGAATCCTCCTCGCCATTGGGCAGAATGCCCTTGATCGCGGCCACGTCGAGCGGGCTCGGCAGATAATCGACCACAGCGTCGAGCAAAGGCTGGACGCCCTTATTCTTGAACGCCGAGCCGCAGACGACCGGGACGAACGCCATGTTGAGCGTGCCCTTGCGGATCATCCGCTTCAGCGTCGGGACGTCGGGCTCATTGCCTTCGAGATAGGCTTCCATGACATCGTCGTCCTGGTCGACGACCAGTTCGATCAAAGTCTGCCGCGCCTCGGCCGCCTTGTCCTTCAGGTCGTCCGGAATGTCCTGATATTCGAACTTCGCGCCCAGGCTCTCCTCGAGCCAGATGATCGCGCGATTCTCGACCAGATCGACCAGACCCTTGAAGCCGCCCTCGATGCCGATCGGGAGATACAGCACCGCCGGCTTCGCGCCGAGGCGATCGATGATCGACTGCACGCAATAATCGAAATTGGCGCCGGTGCGGTCGAGCTTGTTGATGAAGCACATGCGCGGCACGCCGTATTTGTCGGCCTGGCGCCACACGGTTTCGGACTGCGGCTCGACGCCAGCGACGCCGTCGAAACAGGCGACCGCGCCGTCCAGCACGCGCAAGCTGCGCTCGACCTCAATGGTGAAGTCGACGTGCCCGGGGGTGTCGATGATGTTGATCAGATGCTCTTCGCCCTTGCCCTCCGCGGCGCGCCATTTGCACGTCGTCGCGGCGGAGGTGATGGTGATCCCGCGCTCCTGCTCCTGCTCCATCCAGTCCATCGTCGCGGTGCCTTCATGCACTTCGCCGATCTTGTAGGACTTGCCGGTATAATAGAGGATGCGCTCGGTCGTCGTCGTCTTGCCGGCGTCAATGTGCGCCATGATGCCAATGTTACGATAACGGTCGAGCGGATGGCTGCGGGCCATGATCAAAACTCCATGCCTTGCGGCGGTTTTTGCAGCCTGTCCCCCGGCCAGGGCCGAGGTCCAGATTTCAATTTCGGGCTGGCCCCGGCCTTCGCCGGGGAACAACCTATGTAGGGACGTTTGTTACCAGCGGTAGTGGCTGAACGCCCGGTTGGCTTCGGCCATGCGGTGCGTGTCTTCGCGCTTCTTCACCGCGTTGCCGCGATTGTTCGACGCGTCCAGCAATTCGCCCGACAGGCGGCCGGCCATCGTCTTTTCGCTGCGGGCGCGCGAGGCGGTGATCAGCCAACGGATGGCGAGGGCCTGGGCGCGCACGTCGCGCACCTCGACCGGGACCTGATAGGTCGCACCGCCGACGCGGCGGCTGCGGACCTCAATGCCGGGCTTCACATTGTTGAGCGCTTCGTGAAAGACGCCGATCGGGTCCTTCTTGGCGCGCTCCTGGACGTTGTCGAGGGCGCCGTAAACGATGCTCTCGGCGACGGACTTTTTCCCGTCCAGCATGATGTTGTTCATGAACTTGGACAGGGTGATATCGCCGAACTTGGGGTCCGGCAGAATCTCGCGCTTTTCTGGGCGGCGACGACGGGACATAATCTTATCCTTTACTCTTCAGCCTGGTCCGGGACGCCATCAAAAAGGATCGGGCCCGGGGCTTACTCGTCTGGTTATTTCGGGCGCTTGGCGCCGTACTTGGAGCGGGACTGCTTGCGGTCCTTGACACCCTGGGTGTCGAGCACGCCGCGCAGCACGTGGTAGCGCACGCCCGGAAGGTCGCGCACACGGCCGCCGCGGATCAGCACGACGCTGTGCTCCTGGAGGTTGTGGCCCTCGCCGGGGATGTACGAAATGACTTCGCGCTGGTTGGTCAGGCGGACCTTCGCGACCTTGCGCAGAGCCGAGTTCGGCTTCTTCGGCGTGGTGGTGTAGACACGGGTGCAGACGCCGCGCTTTTGCGGATTCTGCTCCATCGCAGGGACCTTGGACTTGGCCTTCTGCGGTTCGCGGCCCTTGCGGACCAACTGGTTAATCGTGGGCATGAAGCCTTCACTTCCTTGTGAGTTACTCTGCCACGCCCGATAGCGTACGTGCGAAAAGCAAGCATGGCCCAAGCGGCCCTTCGAGCCCCCCAGGTCTGCTTTCATGCGCGGCAGTGTTCAGCGCTAATTCGCCCGGCGGCGGCTAAAGGCCCCCGAAGCGAGGCGCGCATATAACCGCGAGTCCCGAAAGGGTCAACGGGCTGGGCGGCATGGCGCGCCCGCTGCCGGCATCGGCACGAGCATCGAGACCCACGCTCGTTTCGGCGACATGAGCCCGCGACCGAACGGCACGGGAGATTAAGTCCAATCTGGATACGTTTTCCTGTCTCTGCAGATGATGTCACGGCCTCTAGAAGACCAGAAGAGTCTTCTCATTACGCTTGTGCAATGATATGGGGTGATTCCCCAATAGATGACTTCTTGGGCATTTGCTCCGGCTCGCAGCCTGCTTTGCGAGCATTTGCAGTTGTTCGCTCTCGGCGTTCCGGCGGGAATGAGGAGACAATAATGGCGGTGGCTTTCCAGGGTCGTTGGCGCGGACGCGTCATGTCGAAAAATGCCGGCTTCGCTCAGCGGGTGAAGGTCAACGGCGCCGCGGCTGGAAGCGGGACCTATCCTGGAGTAGTCGGTACCACCTTTGACGTGGACGGGCCGAACTGGTCGGTCGCTCTGCAATGGAATGACGGCGTAGGGTCGGGCTGGCAAAATAGCGCCGTCACGGACGCGATGGCCTCCACCAGTCCGCTGGTGATCATCCGCATCCTGCGCGGCGACGACAATGTTCCAGGTTCGCGCGACGGCGATTTCGACGATCTGGTCGTGACGTTCGAAAGTCTCGATCCGCCTTTCTCGGTCCCGCAGAGGCCGTTCGCGCTCGATCGCGGTACGCTCACCATGCTCCCGGATGGCATCTTCGAAGCGGGCCAGGGCGTCCAATATATGGGTGTGCGAATCCGCAACGAGTGGTTCTTCGATTGGGATTCCGGGCCGATCGGCATGGGCATGAAGATCGGCATCGCGCCGGCGAGCCGGGTCGCGCTGGCTGGACAGGGCATTACCGTCCTCGACACCTGGACGCCGATGGAGCAGCGCGCGCTTGGACAGGTGGTCGATGGCGATTTCGTCCGGGTCGAGGATCTGGCGATCGGCCAAGAGCGGATGATCTACTTCAAACTGGACTTCAGCGGCGCGGGCGCGGGCACGCCGGAGGTTGGTTTCGTCGCCCAGCGCGACTCGTGGGACAATGCCTATGACGCGCCGTCGCGGGTGGTGCGCAAGAAGATTTTCGTGACCCGGCTCGCTTATGATGCGGCCAACAAGGAGCTGATCGCGGACGTGCCGGAAGCGACACTTCGGCTCAGGCTCACCAGCGCGATCGTCGACCGGCGCGCCGCCAATCGAGCGGCGGCGCTGGCGCGCGATTGCCTGCTGCGCCGGCCGGGCTCGACCGGGCGCAGGCGCGGCAGCGGTAGTGGCCGCCGCGAGTCGATCGCCGAACTGAAAGGCATTGCCGACGAATTGCGCCGGCTGCTCGCCGCGCTGCTCGCCGGCAAGGATATCGACCCATGCCGGCTGAAGGAGATTCTGGACCGGTGCGAAGAGGACAAATGCGCTTGCGACGAGGGCGACGGCAAGGATGATGGTGGCCGCGACGATACTTTCCCAGGTGGCGGCCTCGGTGACGGTTCCGGCGCCGACGACTGGTGCCGGGTCCGCTCGGTCGCCTGGCTGCCTTTGGGGTTCGAATACAAGATCGAATATCGTACCCCGTTCGGCGGCCAGTTCGGGCCGCTGGCGTTCGAGGATCCGTGGTGGAAAGTCGCGCTGATCATCCTCGCCGTGCTGCTGGCGATTGCCTCTGTGATTGCCGATTATGTCGGGGCGGCGAATGACGATCGCTTCGTGATCGGCAAGGTAGCCCGCCGCGCCGATGCCGCGACCACCCAGGTCGATGGCGCGCTCGGCGACCTCAATGGCTCGCGCGGCATCGATCAGGGCCACCTCGATGCGCAGGGCGATGACGTGAACAACGGCCTGCCGATCGTCTCGACCGGTGGCATCATCCCGCTGGACCGCAGCGACAATGGCGATTTCGGCCTTCAGGACGCGCTGGAAGGCGACATCGTCTGGAAATCCGGCGGGACGAGTGGCACCACCCGCGGCGTGGTGACCGACACCGGCCTCACGACCACGATCAACTATGATGAAACGGAGTTCATGAGCGGCGACATCACCTTCCAGAATCAGGTGCTCGTCTCGCAGATCGTCGGCTCCGAGCAGCCCCTGTCGCAGGGCGGCGATTCGGGTTCGGTGTGGGTGAATCTCGCTACCGCCCGGCCCACTGCGCTGAACTTCGCCGGTCCGTCCGACGACAGCGGGCTCACCGGGATCGGCAATCCTATTCGCCTCGTCGCCGACACGCTCGGCATCCGCTTCAATCCGTGAGGAGGGCATCATGGTGAACCTTCCCGAAGATTTCTGGCCCGCGCTGGATCGGGCTACCGAGGTCGCGGCGGGGGCGCGGCTCGCTTTGCTCAGGCTGCCGGGGGTGAAGGCCGTCGGCAGCGGGCAGCGGCGGGTAAAAGGCCGCCCGGCCGGACAGGCGGCGATCGTGATCACCGTCGATCGGAAGTTGAGCGCGGACGAGCTCGCCGCGCTTGGGCTGGAGCCGCTGCCGAAGGAGATTGAGGGGATCCCGGTCGACGTGGTCGAATTCGGCCCGATCGAGCGGCGCGATCCCGATTCCGAACCGCGGGCGAAAGCGCGGGCGGTCAAGGATGCGGTCGCCGCCGAGTGGCTCGACCTCCCCAATGTCACCGGCATCGGCGTCGGCTACAAATATGTCCGCGGCGAGCGGACCGACCAGATCGCGATCCGCATCTACGTTGCCGCCAAGCTGTCCGAGCAGGAGCTGCGCGATCGCAAGTTCCGGCCCGTCCCGGCCGAGATCGAGGGCATCCCCACCGACGTCGCCGAGCTGCCGCCGATGCGGCCGAGTGCCGATCCTTCGGGCAGCCGAGCCGATCGCAAAGACCCGCTGGTTGGCGGCATCTCGATCGGCACGGCCAATCACCCGTTCAGCCGCGGGACGCTGGGCACCTTCGTGTTCGACCGTTCGAGCGGCGAACAATTCGTGCTGTCCAACGAGCATGTGCTCGATGCGCCGGTGGGGGAGAAGGTGATCCAGCCCGCGCCGATCGGACTCGACGATTCGCTGGAGATCGGCTTCCAGCTCGACGTGTGCAATCCGCTCCATTTCTTCCGCCTAGACACGCCGAACACGACGCTCGGCACGATCCTGGCCGGCGGCGCGGTGGCGGCCGCGGTCGCTGCCGCGCTGAGCGATGAAATCGATCCGACCCGCCGCGGGCAGGAGGCCACTCAGCCGGATCCGGGCGCGACCACTCATTCGGAGCAGCATGCGGTGGAGTTGCATTATGGCGAGCTTCCGATTCCCGGAACCCCGTTCAAGATCGGCACCAAATGGCTTTACCAGCGCCAGACGACCAGCGGCGAGCTGTCGCACGAGGTCGGCGAGGAAAAGCGGAACCCCCATTTCCTGCGCTACCAGGGACTACGGACGGATCGTCGCCGCTATCATTCCGGCCAAACGGTCGAGCTGCTTGGCGCGCTGATTGGGCCGGACGAACGGAAGAGACGGCGCTGCTCCGCTTATCATACCGTGGCTTTGCTCACCCCGGTACGGGAAGACAGGCTGTTCCCGGTCCTGCTGCATGAGGCCGGCCACCGCCATGGCGAGATCATGCAGCGCTTTCTGGAGACGCTGAGTCCGGAAGAGTTGGAGAGCGACCTGCCCTCGCGCCTGCGCCGCGACGCCTGTTTCTATCATGGCTCGTTCGTGTCCGGTCAGGGCGTGCCGGTCGGGGCCTGGCGGCACTATTTCTACGTGCAGACCGTCAACACCGTTCCTGAAGGTACGAAGCCGGAAGTGGCTGCGCAGACGATCGGCGGGCTGCCCGCATCACAAAACAGCAAGCCGGTGCTTGACGTCGGCTGCGGCCCCTTCATCTTCGAAGACGGCACGTTCGACATCGAACTGATCTGACCCACGCGCAAAGGACGCGCTGAAGGCTCAGCGCGCGTCCTAGTCCTGCGCGCGTTCCAGCTGCGGGAAGGCGAGGGCGCGCAGGAACAGGGTCTCCGCGGCCATCCAGTCGAGCCGCAAGAGCCTTTCGTCATCGACTTCGGACGCAAGCCAGGCGCGGATGATCCGGCGCAGGGTCCGGCGTTCCATGACCGAGCCGTCGCGATAGGTGATCGCCGCGGCCGCGCCGATCCAGGGCGCGCGCGGATGTCGATATTGATCGATGAAATCCGATCCGTCCGGCAGTTCCACATAGGAAGCGGAGGTGAAGCTGTCCGTGACTGGCGGATAGTCCCCCACCGCCCGCCGGAAGGCCTGAGCGGCGCGGCCGTTCGGCTCCCCGCCAAGGTCGCTCGCCACCGCGGCCATGGCGGCGAAATGCACATCCTCCACCCGCCGTTCATTGTTGGGATAATCGACCCACGCGGCGCCATCCTCCGGCCCGCGATTCAGCCAGGTCACGGCGCGGGCAATGGCGGCGTCCGCAGGAGCGCGAAATTCGGCGGGGATGATGCCGGCGTCCCTTGCATGAACCAGGGCGATGGTCAGCATCGCGGTCGCATGCGTGCCGGCATTGGTGCCGTTACGCGTCGCGGACAGGCTGATCGCCCACCAGCCTTCCGGATTCTGCGCGTCGAGGATCGTGCGCACAAATGTGGGGTTCAGCTGCTGGCGATATTTCGACGAGGCGATCAGCACCCAGGCATTGCCCACGGCATGCGGAATGTCCTCGGAAAAGAAGCAGCCGCATTCCGGATTCTGCACACGGGCGAGATAGGCGAAGAATTGGGGCGCAAGCCCGCGCGACTCCTCCGGCGCGCCGCTCATCAGCTGAGCGGCCAGCCAGACCCATGAGGTGCCGACCGCCTGCCGGTTGCTGGTCAGCGTCTGTTCGGCGCTGCGCACGACGCGGGCGCGGGCCAGCGCCTCGCCGTTGCGCGCGGTCTCGACCCAGGCGGCGGGAACAGGCGGGCGACTGGCGTCGAACAGGATCAGCAGCGGCCGATATTGCCAGATCGCGACGATCAGCAACGAGGCGGCGAGGATACCGCCCAGGACCGCCGGGCGTCGCCAGAGCGGCCGCATTTTGCGCTTGCGTGGCGGCTTCGGCTCGTCGGTTGCGACCTCATCGTTCCGGTCGGATCCGGCCTCGACCCGGATGCGGACTTCCGCGAGCAATTTGGGCCAGCTCGCGGCCAGGCTCTTTTTCGTTCGCCCGATTATCATCGCCTGCACGAAGAACAGGCCCATCGGAAAGTCGTCCGGCGTCAGCTGATCGACCATCACCGGCAGCAGTTTCGCGGTATCGCGCCCGATCATCGCTTCATGTCGGACATTGGGGGAGGCGACGCTGTCCTGGCTCCAGAGGACGATGACGCAGCGGGCGTCCTTCAACTGCCTGCGAATCCAGGTGTCCCAGTCGATCCCCGGCGGCGTCGCCTGGTCCCAGAAGACGTCATAACCTTCCTGTGCGAGCCCGGCCTGGATGCGCTCGGCGACCTCGCGGTCCTTGCTCGAATAGGACAGGAAGATGTCCGGCACGCTGTCCCCCTATGGCTGAGGCGTCAGGTTGCGGATGCGGTTGGTGGCTGGCGGGGTCAGGCGGGGATTGGCGGCGATCCAGGCTTCGAGCGCATCGACGTCCATCGGCCCGCCGAGCGGATCGGTGGCGGCCGCCCAGGCGGTGAAATTGTCGCCGCCGGAAAGCAGGAAGGTCGGTGCGGCGATCCGCACCCTGGATTCGTCGGTGATCGGATTGCCGTTCAGGCGCATGTCGAACACGCGCTGCCCGGCGGGGCGGCTGAGGTCGTAGGAATAAGTGAAGCCCGCCGACGGATGCAGCATCTGCGGCCGCTCGACCGTGTTGGTGCCGCTATTCCATTGCTGCTCAAGCACCGCCTTCAGCTGAGCGCCGGTCAGGGTGCGCAGCGCGATCACGTTGCCGAACGGCTGGATCGCGTAAATCTGGCCGTACGTGACATCGCCATTCGCGGCGGGGACGAGGTCCGCCCGCACGCCGCCATTGTTGACGAAGGCGATTTGCGCGCCATTCGCACGAGTCGCGGCGAGTTGACCGTCCGCGATCAGATTGCCGAGCACCGATTCGCCCGATGGGGCATCTTCCCGCAGCGCCGGCCCGGACAGGCTGCCGACCACGCGCTCGGCCAGCGGCTGGGCGGCGACGCGATAGCGCTCGACGAGGGCGGCGACGCGCGGTTCGGGCGTGTAGCGGGGGAAGCGGTCCGTCGGCTCGATCTGGCCGCGCGAGCCGCGATAGCCTTCGCCCTGGACGATATGCATGTCCGCGGCGCGGGAGGTGACGCCGCGCACCGGATCGACGATCAGCCTGATCTCGGTCAGCAAAGTGCCCGCCGAGCCCGCGCTGGTCACCAGGAACGGCCGCGTCGGATCGATCGTCGAGAAATCGCAATTATAGGTCTGGTGGGTGTGGCCGGAGACGACCACATCGACTTGCGGAGACAGCCGCCGCAGGATCTGCATCAGATCGCCGTCGACGCCCTCGCAAGTCTTGGCGCTATACGGGCCTTCGTAGGACAGGCCTTGGTGGATCAGCACGACGATCGCGTCGGCACCCTCTGCCTGCAGGCGGGGGATCAGCGCGTTCACGGTCGCCGCCTCGTCCTCGAACGTGAGTCCGGCGACGCCTTCCGGTGTCACGAGCGTCGGCGTTTCCTTCAACGTCATGCCGATTATGCCGACCGCGACCTCGCCCCGGCCAGTGCCGAAGCGGCGGATGCCGTAGGCGGGAAGCAAGGGCGCGCGGTCTTCAGTCAGCACATTGGCGGCAAGGAAGGCGAAATCCGCACCGCCGAATTCGGGATCCACCACGCACGGGTCACGCGCGGCCAGCTTCTCGCAGCCGCCACGGTCCAGCCGCAGCAATTCGGCGCTGCCCCGGTCGAATTCGTGATTGCCGACCGCGTTGAAATCGAGCCCCATCAGATTCATCGCGTGAATGGTCGGCTCGTCGAGAAAGAGCGAGGAGATGAGCGGCGAAGCGCCGACCAGATCGCCGGCGGCGACGGTGAGGCTGTTCGGGCTGCGCGCGCGGATCGCCTGGATCGCGGCGGCGAGGTGCGCGGCGCCTCCGGCCGGGACCTGCACCTCGGGGCCGCTGGCGTCGGCCGGGGCGGTGATCGCCCGGCGTGGAGCTTCCAGATTGCCGTGAAAATCGTTCAGCGCGATCAGGGTGATAGCGACCGCTGGAGCGGCACGGCTCGCACCCCGATTGCCCGTCGACGCGCAGCCCACCAGCGCCAGCGCGCCGCAAAACATCCCAACCAGATTTCGCATCATCGTCCTGCCCTGGGTTTGCTTGAACTGCGGGTGCCATGCCAGCCGCGTGCTGTCACCCGTCGAAAAGATTCCGCCTGCGCGACCGAACCGTATCGGCCGCTTATGCCTCTTAAGGGACAGAAAGGAGAAACGAGATGAACCAGGCGAGGCTCGACAAGGCGCGGGAAGGCGTGCTCGATCAGATGGAGGCGGGAAACAAGCAGGTGAAGATCGGCTTCGCTATTTTCGCGGTGCTGGAACTGGCGCTGCTTGTGGCCTGCGCCTTCCTCGTGGAATGGGGCGACCGCACGCAGGTGATGCTGCTCGTTATCTTCGTCCTCAGCTATTTGATGCTGGCGAATGGCTTCTTCATTCTCGCCGGTCATGTGACCCGCTCCACCGGCCGCATCCTCGCGGTGCTGGAAGCGCAACGGGACGAAAGGCGCTGACGGCCGGGCCTTCCTCGCAGGCGGAACTGGCGCTCACCGTCGCGCTCGCCCAGAGCGGCGACCGGCGAGCGCTCGACCGCCTGTTGCGGGATCATCAGGACGCCCTCTTTCGCCATGCCCGCCTGATCCTGGGGGATGAGGAGGACGCGCTGGATGTGATGCAGGCGAGCCTGCTGCTGATTGCCCGCCGGCTGGCCAATTTGCACGACCCGCGCTGGTTCCGCGCCTGGGCCTATCGCATCGTCACCCGCGAGGCGGTGCGCGCCGCGAAGAAGCGTGGACGCGAGCGGATGGTCCTGGATGAGGATGCCTCGCCCGAAGCATTGGACATGCCGCCGCCCGAGATGGACGAACGGATCGCCTGGTCGGCGGAAGCGATCGAGCATTTGCCCGCAGCCGCGCGGGTCGTCGCGCGGCTGCATTATCAGGAAGGCATGACCCTGATCGAAATCGCCGAAGCGCTCGAAACGCCTTTGGGCACGGTGAAATCGCGGCTGGCTTACGCTTTGGCGAGGCTCCGGGCGGCGATTGCCGGCTAGCTGTCCGGCCCCGGCCTGTGCACAAGTGTGGGAGTGCCAATGGTTGCGCTCCTTGCCCTCGCCATCATCGCTTTCGCGGCGGCCTTTCACTTTCACTGGGCGTTCGGCGGGCACCTTGGCTTCGGCGTGTCGCTGCCGCAGCGCCCGGATGGCGAGCCGGTGATGAGTCATCGGCTGAAATTGTGGCGGCCGGCGGCGTTCGGGGTCGGGCTGGCTCTGCTCGCACTTGGCTTTCTCGTGGCCGCTCGAGCGCTGCGGTGGCCGGCTGGCCTCGCGCCCGCTCTGGTGGACTACAGCCTGATCGGAGCTGGCATCCTGTTCATCGCCCGCGCGCTCGTGCCCAACCGCTATGTCGGCTTTTTCAAGACGCTGCGAACGACACGCTGGGCGCGCCGGGACACGCGGCTCTACAGCCCACTCTTTCTGATCCTCGGCGTGGCGCTGATCGCTGTCGCCCGAAGCTAGCCCTTGCCCACCCGCGGGCGAGCCTGAATAGTAAGTCCTTGCAGAATCAGGAGTTTGAGGGTGCGCCCACTTCTTCTGGGCCTCGGGCTGTTGGCGGGCATGGCTCTGATCGATGTGCTGCAGGCCGCGGCACAGTCCCGCCCAACACCGGAGTGTGGCGACGACAATGGTGTCGATCGCTGCTCTCCCGAGGTTCACCGCCGCGTCCTCGAACTCTACGGCCTCCAGCCGATCGAGGCGCATGCGCGCGCTGGCGACGAGGTACGCCGGGTCTTCTATGTCGATGGCTATGGTCGGGACATGGTGGCCATCGCGTTCGTAAGAGCGGTGGGCCGTGATCCGACCCTGTCGGTCCACTATCCGCGAACCGCTGGGGAATTGCCGCCGCCGGCGACGGCTCTCGTGCCTCGAGAAATCTGGGCGCAAGTGTTGGAGCGTTCCGTCTATTTCGATCGGGAACTGACGCGGCTTCCCGAAAACTTCCTCCGCATGTGCCTGCATGCCTGGGTCTACACGGTCGAAGCCGCGCAGCCAGGGACTCGGGAAGGGGAGGGGATGCAGGTCAGGCGAAAGGTTGAAGATGCGTGCGACCCCGGACTGGGGCAGGACTATGCGCGGGTCGTGCAGGAACTGGCGCTGCCGCTCCTGCCTTACTGCGCGGCCCTGGACCCGGCGCAACATCGGAACAGCGCTTCCATCCTGACGGCATGCCGGCAATTGGAGGGCGATCGTCTTGCGGCGGCGCATGCCTACAATCTGCTGTCCCGGCTCGGTAGTGAGCGGGAGGTATATGGAGTCTTTGGCCAGCGCGCGTCGGTCGATTGGGCGGGGGAGAGGACCAGCGGGAGCACTCGAGCCGTCGTGGACGCCTGGTTGCGAGGAATGGCCGACCCCGAACGGGCCAATCTCTACATCGGCAAGGTCAGCGGGGAGCGCGCCGACCGGGTTCGGGCAGAGGCCGAATTGGTCCGCTATGTCGATGGCCCCGGCGACACGCGCATCCAGATGGTCGCGCCAGTCACGTTCGAACTGACCGACATTCGCGACGGCCAGGGTGTGCGCGTCACCCGCGCGACCGTCGGCGCGTTTGCCGAGCGGTCGCGCGACTGAGGGCCTAGACCTTCGAAAGCTTCTCACCCGCAGTGGCCTTGTCGCGGAGCAGTTTTGCGACTTCGAAGCCGTTGCGCTCCAGCCCTTCGACGATCTTGGCCAAGCCTTCGGTGTCGGCCCAGAACATCGGGCCGCCGCGGTAGACGGGCCAGCCGTAGCCGTAGACCCAGACCACATCGATATCCGACGCGCGCTGGGCGAAGCCGCCTTCGAGGATCAGGGCGCCTTCATTGACCATCGTGTAGAGCGTGCGCTCGACGATTTCCTGGTCGCTCACCTCGCGCGCGGTGACGCCTTCCTTGGCGCGGAATTCCTCGATGATGCCTTGCACGACCGGCGAATTGGAGGGGCGGCGCTTCTCGTCATAATCGTAGAAGCCGGCGCCCTTTTTCTGGCCCCAGCGGTCGACGGCGCAAAGGGCGTCGCGGATATTCTCGATGCGGGTCGGGTCGCGGTGCCAGCCGATGTCGACGCCGGCCAGATCCGACATCTGGAAGGGCCCCATCGGCATGCCGAATTCGACATGGACGCGGTCCACCTGCTCCGGCGTGGCGCCTTCCAGCAGCAGCTTCATCGCCTCCATCTGGCGCGGGATCAGCATGCGATTGCCGATAAAGCCGTAGCAAACGCCCGCGACGACGGCGACTTTCTTGATCTTCTTGGCGAGCTGCATGGCGGTGACAAGCACGTCCGGCGCGGTCTTCGCGCCGCGCACGACTTCCAGCAGCTTCATGACGTTGGCGGGCGAGAAGAAATGGAGGCCGACCACGTCCTGCGGCCGCGAGGTGCTGGCCGCGATCTCGTCCACGTCGAGGTAGGAGGTGTTGGAGGCGAGG
>JBBSLM010000016.1:0-17330 GCA_038255245.1 Sphingomonadales bacterium | reverse complement strand
TCCTCGCGCACCTGCAATTCAGTGTAGAGCATGACCTGACCGCCGACCGCGCCGATCGCCTCCAGCGTGCGGGCCGAGGCCTGCACCTGATAGCCGACCCCGCCGACGTCGATCACGGCATGGTCTGCGGCGGTCTCGGCCAGAATTCCGGTGAGGCGGGCGATCATGTTCTCACTCTACCCGTTCGTCTCGAGCGAAGTCGAGAGACCCGGCCGGACATGGTCCACACCCGGCTTCGCTACGCTCGAACCGATCTCTCGACTTCGCTCGAGATGAGCGGATTTTATGTCGAGATGCGCCGCGCGCTGGCCAGATGGTGGGCGTGGGTGATCGCGACGGCGAGCGCGTCGGCGGCGTCTTCGCCGTTGATCTTCACGCCCGGGAGCAGGCGGGAGACCATCGCGTGGATCTGATTCTTGTCAGCGCTGCCGGTACCGACGACGGCCTTCTTCACCAGCCGCGCGGCATATTCGGCCGGGTCGAGTCCCGCCTTCGCGCAGCCGAGCAGGATCACGCCGCGCGCCTGGCCCAGCTTCAGCGTCGATTGCGGATTGGCGTTGACGAACACTTCCTCGACCGCCGCCGTGGCCGGGGCGTGGGTTGCGATGACTTGGGCCAGACCCGCATCCAGCGCTGCCAGCCGCGCGGGCAAAGGCGCCTTTGCGTCGGTGGCGATGCGGCCGTTGGCGAGGTGCGACAGCCGATTGCCCTCCGCGCGGATCACCCCCCAGCCGGTGGCGCCAAGGCCGGGATCGAGGCCCAGGATGATCAGGCTGTTGATCAGCCGAGCTTCTCCAACACCTCGTCGGGGATGTCGTAATTGCCCCAGACGGTCTGGACGTCGTCATCATCCTCCAGCGCGTCGACCAGCTTGAGCAAGGTCCCCGCATCCTTTTCGTCCAGCGACACTTCGGTCTGCGGACGCCAGGCGAGCTTCACGCTTTCCGGCTCACCTAATGCGGCTTCCAGCGCCTTGGCGACGCCGTGCAATTCCTCGACGCTCGTCCAGATCTCGTGCCCGTCGTCGCTGCTCGAAACATCGTCGGCGCCCGCATCGATCGCCGCTTCAAACACATCATCAGCCGAGCCGGCTTTGGCCGGAAATTCGATCAGGCCCAACCGGTCGAAGCCGTGACTGACCGAGCCGGGGGCACCCATATTGCCGCCATTCTTGGAAAAAGCGGTGCGCACGTTGGTCACGGTGCGGTTGCGATTGTCGGTCAGCACCTCGACGATCAGCGACACGCCGCCCGGGCCGAAGCCCTCGTAGCGCAATTCCTCATAATCCTCGCCGCCCGCCGCGGACGCCTTGTCGATCGCGCGCTGGATATTGTCCTTGGGCATGGACTGCGCCTTGGCCGCGAGCACGGCGCCGCGCAGGCGGGCGTTCATATCCGGATCGGGCGCGCCCATCTTCGCCGCGACGGTGATTTCGCGCGAAAGCTTCGAGAACATCGCCGAACGCTTTTTGTCCTGCGCGCCCTTGCGATGCATGATGTTCTTATATTTGCTGTGACCGGCCATCGCCGCGCATTTCCCTTGTCGATTTTCCGGGGTCCGCGCCGCTCTAATCCGGGGCGTCACACAAACGCAACGCCGGGGTGAAACAGAAACGCGGTAAGAGGTGCTTAAGCCTTGTCGTGATTCATGTTAATGACCGATTCGCTCGGGGGAGGACTGGCCGCATGGAATCCGATTTCCGCTATTATTCGCGTCGCGCCCAGGAGGAAAATCTGCGCGCCCGCAAAGCCGTCACCTCCGCGGCCCGCGAACGCCACCTTGAGCTTGCCAGCATCTTTTCATCCAAGGCCGAACAGCGCGCCGTCGATCTGGTCGCGCTCGCGCGCTGACCCCGCTTTATCGCCAGGCCCCCAACCCGGCCGCGTGGCCGGAAACGAATGGTGCTGCCGGTGAGGATTGAACTCACGACCTCAGCCTTACCAAGGATGCGCTCTACCACTGAGCTACGGCAGCATATTCGCTAGCGCTCGCGGCTTCCTCGTGAAGCCTCCGGGCGGCGGACGCGGCGCTATGGCCGCTGGGGCCGCTTTGTGTCAAGGCGCGCTGATGGGCAAGGATGTCGAGCGCGAGAAGCGACTGGCCGAGGCGCTGCGGGAGAATCTAAAGCGGCGTAAGGCGCAGGCGCGCGGCACAAGCGAGCAGGACGCTTCTAGCGTGGACGATGCTCTGTCCCCAGCCCTGCGGTGATGAACAGGGCCACCGCTTCCCCATCGACATCGGCGGTGTGCCACGCGCCGGGCGGATTGATCGCATAATCGCCGGGGCCGAGCGTCACGGTCGCTTTGCCACCATCCGCGAATTCCTGGTGGAGCGTTATGGCACCTTCCAGGCACAGCACCACCTCGTCGCCCGCCGGGTGCATTTCCCATGAGTCCCAGCTTTCCGTGAAGCGGTACATGCTGACCAGCCGGCCTTCGGTGCCGTCGGCATCGTGGCGTTCGCCATAGCCCTGATACCATTCCATCCCGGTCATTTCCGGCTGGGCGATCGCCCGCGCGCCGGTGCCGAGGTGGATCGGGTGGCGGTAGAGGTTGCCGGTCGCGGTCATAACGGCGCGCACTGCACTTGGAGCCAATCGAGCACTTCGCCGTCCAACTGCGGGCCGACGATCGCCAGCACCTCGGCATGATAGGCGTCGGTCCAGGCGCGCTCGGCCGGGCTCAGCATGGCGACGTCGATCAGTTCGCGGGCGATCGGCGCGAAGGTGAGGGTTTCGAAGCCGAGCATCTCCTTCTCCGCGCCTTCGATCTCGATCGGCACCACCAGCACCAGATTTTCGATACGGATGCCGTAGGCGCCGGTCTTGTAATAGCCGGGCTCGTTGGAGAGGATCATGCCGGGCCGAAGCGGCTCGTCCCCGCCCGACTGGCTGGAGCCGACGAAGCTGATCCGCTGCGGGCCTTCGTGCACGCTGAGGAAGCTGCCGACGCCGTGGCCGGTGCCGTGGGCGTAATCGAGCCCCGCTTCCCACAAGGGCCGTCGCGCGAAGCTGTCGAGCTGGCTGCCGCGCGTGCCCGCCGGAAAGCGCGCCGCCGCGATGCCGATATGGCCCTGCAGCACGCGGGTGAAGCGGTCGCGCATTTCCTGGCTGGGCGCGCCGATCGCCAGCGTGCGGGTCACATCGGTGGTGCCGTCCGCATACTGCCCGCCGCTGTCGACCAGATAGAGCGAGTTCAGCTCCAGCGGCCGATTCGTGGCCTCGTTCACCCGATAGTGAATGATCGCGCCGTTGGGCCCGGCGCCGGAAATCGTGTCGAAACTGAGGTCCTTCAGCACGCCGCTGGCGGCACGGAATTCCTCGAGCTTGGCGACGGCCTTCAACTCGTCCACGCCGCCCTTCGGCGCTTCGACGGTGATCCAATGCAGGAACTTCACCAAAGCCGCACCGTCGCGGGCCTGCGCCGCGCGGTGGCCGGAGATTTCCGCCTCATTCTTGATCGCCTTGGGCAGCACCGCCGGATCGCGCTTCGACACGATCTTCGCGCCCGCGGACGTCAGCGCGTCGAACACCGCCGCGACCGAGCGCTCCGGATCGACGACGATGGTCTTGCCGGCGAGGCTCTTCAAATAGGGCTCGAACGCGTCGCGCTCGTGCAGGCGCACGCCGTTGCCGAGATGCTGGCGCACGTCGTCGCCGACCTTTTCGCCCGCCACGAACAAATCCGCGGTGCCGTCCGCCTGCACCAGCGCGAACGCCAGCGCCACTGGCGTGCGCGACACGTCCGCGCCGCGCACGTTGAAGGTCCAGGCGATGCTGTCCAAAGCCGCCAGCACCGCCGCGTCGGCATGTTGCTCGCCCAGCCACTCCGCCATTTCCTGGCGCTTGGCGGCGGAGGATTTGCCCGCATGCTGCTCGCCGTGGACAACGAGCCGCGCCCGCGACGGCTCCGGCCGGTCCGCCCAGACCGCATCGATCGGATTGCGGCGGACCGCGACCAGTTCGGCGCCCCTTGCGGCCAGCGCCTGCGTCGCCTTCTCCACCCAGTCACGCGTGTGCAGCCACGGATCGTAACCGATCCGGCCACCCTGCGGCGCGTGCTCCGAAAGCCATTCCGCGATGCTGGTCTGCGGCACCGACTGGTAGCTCCAGTGCGCCGCATCGACCTGGTCGCGCACCTGCAGGGTATAGCGCCCGTCGGTGAAGATCGCGGCTTCGGCCGGCAGCACGACCGCCGAGCCGGCCGAGCCCTCGAACCCGGTCAGCCAGGCGAGCCGCTGCGCATATTCGCCGACATATTCGCTCATATGCTCGTCCGTCAGCGGAACGACGAAGCCGTCCAGACGGTCGGCCTTCAATTGTTCGCGCAGCGCGGCGAGGCGATCGGCGTAACTGGACATGGTGATTCCTCGAACGATTTCGTGGCCTGTGCGCGCTATAGACCGAGTCTGGGCAGCGAGGACAGGGGAAGGAGGGCGCGACGCGGTGACGCAGGCTGAAATCTGCTGGCTCTTCAAGGCGCCGGGCCCGCTGGATCGGGTCGAGGCCTGCTTCGCGGGCGCCGCCTACGCGCCCCACCGGCACGACACTTATGCGATCGGCCTCACCCTTAGCGGGGTGCAGCAATTCGACTATCGCGGGGCGACGCGAAACTCGCTTCCGGGCGGCATCGTCGTGCTCCATCCGGACGAGCGGCACGACGGCCGGGCCGGCGACGATCGGGCATTTCGCTATCGCAGCCTCTATCTGGCGCCGGCCAACATCCAGGCGATGACGGGGCGCGGCGCGCTTCCTTTCGTGGACGGCGGCGTGTCTACCAGTCCCGGCCTGCGGCGGGCGGCGCAGGCGCTGCTGGAGGATTTCGAGCGGCCGATCACCGGCCTCGAACTGCAGGACGGGCTATACGATCTGGCGATTGCGCTGGAGCAGGCCGCGGGGCGGGCCGCCGAGCCGATGGTCGCCAACGCTCCGGCCGCCAGCCGGGCGCGCGCCTATATCGAGGCGCATCTGGACGGGACGATTTCGCTGGCCGATCTGGAAGCCGCGACCGGGCATGGACGCTGGCAATTGTCCCGCGATTTCCGCGCGATGTTCGGCACCAGCCCCTATCGCTATCTGGTCATGCGACGGCTCGATCGGGCGCGGCGCATGTTGCTGGACGGGCAGAGCCTGGCCGATACGGCGCACGCGAGCGGCTTCGCCGACCAGAGCCATTTCAGCCGGATGTTCAAGCGCGCCTTCGGCCTCACGCCGCGCGTCTGGCAGCGGGCGCTGGCTGCCTCCGCACGATCGTGCAAGACCGGGCCGGCGCAGACCGCCTAGCGGAGGACATGGCCCGGCCTGACACAGCGATCTTTTCCGACGAACCCGCCAAGGGCTGGCTCCCCTGGGGCCTGCTCGCGCCCGTCCTGACCATCGCCTTCGTGCTGATCCCGGTGCTGGCGACGGACGCGCCGATGGCAGCGCTGGAGCTGGTCGATGAGCGCGGCTATCCAATCGGCACGAATGGGCTGATCGCCTTTCTGCTGCCGCCCTTCGCGCTGACCGGCTTGCTCGTCCTTGCCTGGGTCCGCTTCGTCGAGCGGCGGCCGCTGGCGACGATCGGCCTGACCGGGGGCCGGCCGGTCCGCACCTTCCTGCTCGGACTGGCGATCGGCGCGGCGACGATCTTCGCCGTGGTCGCGGCGATCTGGATCGCTGGCGGCCTACGCTCGGCGGGTCTTGCCCCCGCTTTCCTGTCTCCCGCCGCGCTCGGCGGGATCGCGATCCTGCTGCTCGCCTTCGCGGTGCAGGCGAGCGTCGAGGAACTGCTGTTTCGCGGCTGGCTGCTGTCGCTGGCCATGCGCAAGTTCGGCGTAGTTGCAGCGGTAGCGTTGAGCTCGGTCACCTTCGCCTTCCTGCATTTCTCGCCGTCGCAGCCCTGGCTGATGACGGTGAACGTGCTGCTGTTTGGGGTTTTCGCCTGCTGCTGGGCGCTCCGGGCGGGCAACATCTGGGGCGTGATGGGCTGGCATGCGGGCTGGAACTGGCTGCTCGCGACCGGCTTCGAGCTGCCGGTCACGGGGCTCGACGCGGGGGTGCCGGCATTGCTTGTCACCCTGCGTCCGGCAGGATCGGACTGGCTCACCGGCGGGGCCCAGGGGCCCGAAGGCAGCGTGCTCTGCACGCTCTTCTTCGTCGTCGGCATCGCCATATTGATGCGCCGCCACCGCGCATAAGCGGCGTTCTAAGCGGGCTTTGGCCCTTCCCCCGTAAGGCAGTGGCCCGCTAGATAGGGCCATCACGCCACCGCGTCGGCCCGGCGCCCGTTACAGGATCCGTTGATGCGCCTGTTGCTGCTCGCCTTGCTCGCCGCTTTCGCCACCCCGCCCCTCGCTCAACCCGTGTCCCAAAGAGGCCCGATGACCAAGCCCGTCA
Organism: Sphingomonadales bacterium; assembly: GCA_038255245.1. GTDB lineage: Bacteria > Pseudomonadota > Alphaproteobacteria > Sphingomonadales > Sphingomonadaceae > Allosphingosinicella. Next base: position 10,954 of record JBBSLM010000016.1, on the reverse strand, counting down.
CCAATCTGCCCGCGCCACCGCGCGCCGAGCAGCGTCCGCACAGCTACACCCGCCACGGCGTCACCGTGCAGGACAATTATGCCTGGTTGCGCGACTCATCCTATCCGGTCGTCGATGACGCGGACGTGCTGGATTATCTCAAGGCCGAGAACGCCTATTTCGAGGCGGCGATGGCGCCGCATTTGCCGCTGATCGAGACCCTGTTCCAGGAGATGCGCGGACGGATCAAGGAGGACGATGCCTCCGTCCCGGTGAAGGATGGCGACTGGCTCTATTGGTGGGCGTTCGAGACCGGGGCGCAATATCGCAAATGGTATCGCCGGTTGGTGGCGGGCGGCGAGGCGCAGGTGATTTTCGACGAGCCGCGCGAAGCGGAGGGGAAGGCCTATTTCCGCCTGGGCGCGATAGCGATCAGCCCGGACGGTCGCCGCGCCGCGATCCTGGTCGATGATGACGGTTCGGAGCGCTTCGCCCTCAGAATCCGCGACCTCGAGACCGGGCAGGACGTGGAGACGGTGACCGAAGTCGGGATTGGTGAGCCGGTCTGGACCGCCGACAGCCAGGCGGTCGTCTATACCGAGGTGAACGAGAATTGGCGCAGCTATCGCGCCCGCCTGCACCGGCTCGGGCGTCCGGCGAGCGAGGACCGGACGCTGTACGAGGAGACCGAGAATCTCGCTTTCACGGTCGGCGTCGGCAAGACGCAGGACCGGCGCTGGATCGTGATCCAGACCGGCGAGAACAGCTCCAACGAGACGCGGCTGATCCCCGCCGACAATCCCGAGGCCACGCCGATCCTGGTCGCGGCGCGGCGGCCCGACGTGCAATATTCGCTCGATTCAGCGCATGGGAAGCTCTGGATCCTGACCAATGACGACCACGTCAATTTCCGCATTGCCCAGGCTTCGCCCGAGCGGCCGGGCGAATGGCGGACGGTGATTGCCGGATCGGACGAGGTGTATCTGCGCGGCATTTCCTCCTTCCGCGACCATCTGGTCATCAGCGAGCGGGTGAACGGCCTCGATCAGGTGCGGCTGCGCACTTACGAGGGCCGCGAGGAGCGCGTTCCGTTCCGCGAGGCGAGCTATACCGCCTCCCTTGCCGGCAATCCGGAATATGCCCCGGCCGCCTATCGCCTGTCCTACAGCTCGATGGTCACGCCCCCGACCGTCTATGATTACCACCCGGCCGACGACCGGCTGGAAGTGCTGAAGGTCCAGGAAATCCCGAGCGGCTACGACCCCAGCCGCTACGTGACGGAGCGGCTGATGATCCCGTCGCGCGATGGCAAGCAGGTGCCGGTCTCGCTCGTCTATCGCCGGGGACTGGAGCGCGACGGCCAGGCGCCGCTCTTCCTCTACGCTTACGGCGCCTACGGCTACGCCGTGCCGCCCGCGTTCAATTCCAACCGGCTGAGCCTGGTCGATCGCGGCTATGTGGTCGCCATCGCGCACATCCGGGGCGGCGACGATCTGGGCTATGGCTGGTATCTGCAGGGCAAGCTCGCCCAGCGGACCAACACGTTCAACGATTTCGTGGACGTGGCGAAGGGCCTGATTGAGCAACGCTACACCAGCGCCGGCCGGATCGCGATTTCCGGCGGCTCGGCCGGTGGCGAATTGATGGGCGCGGTGGTGAATAGCGACCCGCAATTGTGGGGCGCGGTGGTCGCGGACGTGCCGTTCGTGGACGTGGTCAACACCATGCTGGACGACACTCTCCCCCTCACGCCCGGCGAGTGGAACGAATGGGGCAATCCGATCACCGACGCGCAGGCGTTCCGCACCATGCTGAGCTACAGCCCCTACGACAATGTCCGCGCCCAGGCTTATCCGCCCATTTTCATCACCGGCGGGCTGAACGATCCGCGCGTCACTTATTGGGAGCCGGCCAAGTGGAATGCGCGGCTGCGCGAGCTGCGGACGGACAGCAACCTCCAGCTGATGAAGATCAACATGGGCGCCGGCCATGGCGGCCAATCGGGGCGCTGGAGTTCGCTGCGCGAGGTCGCAGAATCCTATGCCTTCATGCTGACCCAGAATGCGGGCGGCGTTGACGCGCGATAGGCTGGCGCGCACGATGAATCCGGGTCTGCGGGGAGCGTGAGATGGGGTTGAAATGGCTTGTTCCGGTCGCGGGCATGGCGCTGGCGGCAGCGGCTTCGGCCCAGGATTACACACCCGCGCCGCCGCAGATCGAAGGCGAGATCAGCGCGAGCGACGATGCCGACGGGCAAGGCCGCCGCTATGACGACATTCCCGTGGAACTGGTCGGCGGCCAGCGCATCATCATCACCGCCGCGCCCGCGCCGCGCAGCCGGGTGGTCCCCGGCCTCGAACTCTACGCTTATGGCGGCGCAAGTCCTCTGGCGCGCCGCAGCGCCGAAGGGGACAGCCGCACCGCACGCCTGTCCTTCACCGCGCGTCAGGCGGGCGTTTACAACATCCGCATCGTTTCGGGCAGCCCGGCCGCCGGCCGCTACACCCTTTCGATCCAGCGCAACACGGCGCCCACCATGAACCGGGGGCCGATGGGCGGTCTCATCGGCGCGCCGACGCCCTCGCCGTCCGACCCGGTCGCCAGCGGCGGCGCGACGGAGGGCCCGCGCTCGCGCTTCATCATCTGCCCCGGCCATCCCCGCTGCCCGCGCTGATGCTCCGCGCACGATTGCGGTGGCTCCTCGCCGCAGCGGCGTTGGGCTGCACCTCCGTCTCCGCATCGCAACCGGCCGCGCCGCGACCGCAGATGATGGCCGAAGCCACCGTGATTCGCGACGGGGACAATTGGACGATCGACTATAAGCTCGATCGCGACGCGCCTGCCTGGCTGTTCCCGCACTCCTCGGTCACCCGCGAGGGCCGCGCGCCGTGGCGTCCCGGCACCTGGACAGTGGAAACGCCGGGCATCAGCATCGTGCGGCGCGGCCACCGCGACGTGCTGCTCGCCGCAGACGGCAACGTTCCACGCCAGGTCCGCATCCGTTTCACCCCGTTCAGCGGCGATCTGGTCGCCGAATATGATCCGGCCCTGCGCTTCAGCGACGGCTCGGTCGCATTGTGGAGCGGGCATTTCCACCTGCTCCCCCTGGCGTCGCGGGAGGCAGCAGCGGCGCTCCCTCGGGATCTGGCCGGAGTGACGCTGCCCGAGGGGACCAACGCCGTCACCTTCCGCGACCAGGCCGGCCCGGTCCTGCACATCGGTCAGCGGTTCGATTCCGCGACCCTGATCAACGGCAAGGCCTACGTCCTGCTGGGACCGCTTGCGCCGGCGTCTAGCCAAGGGATGGCGACCTTGCTTGACCCTGCCCTACCCGCCTGGCTGACGCGCGAGCTGACCCAGTCGACGGGCCCCACCATGGCGCGCTTTGCCGATTGGCTGGGGCCGCATGCAGGGTCCACCCCGACCCTGCTGGTCAGCTGGGCCGGGCCGACTTCCGGGGTGACCAGCATGGGCGGCAGCGCGTTGCCGACGCAGATTTCCATGACCTTCGAAGGCGAAGGCGTGACGACCGAGAACCGGGCCGTGCGCGACGGCGCGCGCGGCTTTATCGCGCATGAGGCCGCGCACTTCTGGTTGGGGAACACGGTCGGCTACGAGCGAATCGCGGATTCATGGATCACGGAAGGAGGCGCGGATCTGCTGGCCCAGCGCGTGATCGCCGCGATCGACCCCGAATATGACCCGCGCCCCACTTTGGCCGCGAAGGTCCGCGAATGCGCCGGGCTCGCCGCCCGGCCGGTGGCAAGCGCGGCTGAGCGCGGCGAGAATGACGCCTTCTACGCATGCGGGGCGACTTTCGGGCTAGCAGTGGAGGCCGCGACGGGACGTCCTTTCCAGGACTTCATCCGCACCTTGATTGACGCCAACCGCGCCGATGGCATCCTCAGCCGAGCCGAGTGGCTCGACGCGCTCGACCGCGCCGCCGGAGCAAAGTCGCCGCGGCGTGAGATCGAGGCGCTGTTGGATCACGGCGCGGAGAATCCAGGCGCGGCACTGGCTGCGTTGTTCGCCCGCGCGGGCCTGCCCCACGATATCGGCGCGGACGGCATCCCGGTGCCGCGATGAAAGCGTTCGAGCGCGCTTTCACCGCCGCGCCCGCCGACATCGACGAACTTGGTCACGTCAACAATGCGGTCTGGGTGCAGTGGATACAGACGCTGGCGACCGACCATTGGTACGCGCTCGCCGAGTTTGCGGATGCGGAGCGCTACATCTGGGTCGTGACTCGGCACGAGGTGGATAATCTGCGACCCTTGCTGGTCGGGGAGACGGCGCATGGCCGTACCTGGGTCGACGACGCACCGCGCGGCGCGCGCTTCGACCGGCTGATGGAATTCACCGGCGCGGACGGCAAGGTGTTGGTCAAGGCGCGCACGACCTGGGCGATCATCGACAAGGCGAGCGGTCGCCCGATCAGGGTGCCGGCGGCGATCGTGGAACGGTTTCGCGCCTAGCGATCCAGCTGCTCGAGCACCTTCCGCAGGACATCCTTGTTCGTCATGTAGCCGATATGGCTGCAATTGACCTGGATCTGCCGGTCCGATTCATTCGGCGCGCCGCGGGCGCAGACCGGGGCGACGATGCCGTCGCCGCGTGACCACATGGCGGTGGTCGGCACCGGCGGCTTTTCGTTCAATTTCACGTCGAACGGGGTCTGATCGACCGGATAGCCGGCGACCTTCTCGTAGGTGCGCCACAGATTGTTCGCGCGCGGATCGCCGGAGAAGGGCGTGCCCATGGTGATCACCCGGTCGATCTTCTCCGGCTTCAGCTTGGCGACTTCGCGCGCATAGAGGCCGCCGAAGCTCCAGCCGACGATGATGATCTTGCCGTCGCCCGCGATCTGATCGACCAGCAGCTCGACCTCCGCCAGCATGTTGCGGCAGGCGCCCTTGTTGGTGCCGAGGCCCCAGCCATGGACTTCCCAGCCGCGCGCGGTCAGCGCCTCGCGGAACGGCTTGGTGCTGAGATCGCTGGCGAGGAAGCCGGGCAGGACCAGCACCGGCGCGCGATCGCAGCCGGGCGCGCGGACCGGCTCGATCGGCGGGGTGCGTATGGCCTTGAGGCGCATGTCGCACCAGGCGGCAACTTCGCGCAGCGCGAGCGCCTTGTTTGGCGGCTGCCGGTCGCGGGCGCGGCGGCGGGCGATGTCGTCCAGGCTCGTGCCGCCCCGCAGCGACGCCAATTGGGCGAGAGCCGCCCTGGCGCGCGATGCTCCGGGATGGCCGACCGGCTGCTTCACAGATATTCACCGCCCATCAGCGGCTGCAGCGCCGCCGGCAGCCGGACCCGGCCGTCGGCGGTCTGGTGGTTTTCGAGCAAGGGCACGAGAATGCGCGGGCTGGCCAGCGCGGTGTTGTTCAACGTGTGCACGAAGCGCACCTTTCGCTCCTCGTCGCGCCAGCGCAGATTGGCCCGACGCGCCTGCCAATCGTGCAGCGTCGAGCAACTGTGCGTCTCACGATATTTGCCAAGGCTGGGCACCCAGCTCTCGATATCGTTCATCCGGAATTTCCCGGTCCCCATATCCCCGGTCGAGGTTTCGATCACTTGATAGGGAATGTCCAGCGCCCGCAGCATCGCTTCGGCGTGGTGGAGAAGCTGCTGGTGCCATTGCGCGCTTTCTTCGGCGTCGTCGCGGCAGATGATGTACTGCTCGAGCTTGTAGAATTGGTGGACCCGCAGGAGCCCGCGCACGTCGCGGCCGGCGCTGCCCGCCTCGCGGCGGAAGCAGGGGGAATAGCCGGCGTAGAAGATGGGCAGCTTGTCCGCCTCGATGATCTCGCCGCTATGCAGCCCCGTCAGCGCGATCTCGCCGGTGCCCGCCAGGTAAAGATCGTCTGCCGGGATGTGATACGCCTCTTCCTCGTGGCCCGGGAAATGACCGGTGCCCACGAAGGCCTGCGGCCGGGCCAGTGCCGGCACGGTCATCAAGGTGAAGCCCGCCGCCGCCAGCCGCTGCATCGCCCAGACCATCAGCACTTGCTCGAGCAGGGCCAGCCGGCCCTTCAGGCAATAGGTGCGCGAGCCCGAAACCTGCGTGATCCGGGCAAGATCGGCCCAGTCATTTTTCTCCATCAGCGCGACATGATCGAGCGGCTCGAAATTGAACTGCCGCACCGCGCCTTCGGTGCGGATGACGACGTTCGAATTCTCGTCCGGCCCGACCGGGGCGCCGTCCCAGGGGATGTTGGGCACCCGCAGCAGCAGGCCCTGCAGTTCCTCCTCCGCCGCCTTCGACGCTTCTTCGGCCGCCGCGATCTCGCCTGAAATCGCCTTGGAGCGGGCACCGAGCGCGGCTCTCTCTTGCGGAGCAGCATCCTTGAAGCGGCCGCTGATCTCGTTCCGCTCGGTACGCAGGCCATCGGCGCGGGTCTTCGCCTCGCGCACCGTGCTGTCCAAGCCGAGCAGGCGATCGACGTCGAGCGTCACATTCTTCGCCATCGCGGCCGCCTTCACGGCGTCGGCATGGTCACGGATGAAAGCGAGGCTGAGCAAGGGAGCGGGCTCCGGTGATGTTGCAGAGAGCGGGCCGCGTGATGCGACCCAAATGACGAAAGATCAATCGCGCGCGCGGTCCAGCACTTCCTTGCGTACCTTCACGACACGAATTGCGATGCTGATCTCCGCCAGGAAGAGCAAAAGGCCGATGACCAAGGCTGCCATGGCGGAGATGAACAGGGCCGAGACCCAGTCCGCATGCCCGGCGAAACTCAGAAACTCGACGAACAGCAGGATCACCAGCAGGCAGACCAATATCCCGCCTGCGGTGATGAAGCCGACCGAAGCGTGGCACAATTTCATCCGCCGCCCGAGCGAGCCGAGTTCGGCCACGGCGAGCGCGCGCTCCTCGCCCGGCTCGGTGGGGAAGTTGCTCTCCAGCGACCGCGCCCGATCGATGATGCGCGCCAGGCGGACCGCCACGACGTTGATCAGATTGCCGATCGCGACCAGGATCAGGGCGGGCGCGACGGCGAGCTGGATCGCCTGGCCGATCTGGGACGTTACCTCCGGGGTCATTTCGGTCGCGTAGCATCCGGCCGCTGGCCACGGAAGCGGCTCAGCGCAGGATCATCTCGTTGCCGCTCATCCGCACTTCCGACAGGCGGGAGAGGTAGGTCTGGCCGAGCAGGGAAACTTCCAGTCCTTCCAGCACCACGCCGCCCAGATTGCGGACCTCGCGGCCGTTCACCGCAATGCGCGCGATCGTCAATTCGTGCCCCCGCACCGGCCCGCTCGCGCCCGTGCCGATCACCGCGAAGCGCGATGGATCCACCATGATCCCCGCCCGCCGCGCATCCTCGACCGTCAGCGCCACCGTGCTGGCGCCGGTATCGACGACCAGCCGGGTCGGCTGGCCATTGACGGTCGCGGCCGCATAGAAATGCCCGTTCGCCTCCCGCGCCAGCCGCGTCTCTCCGCCCCACTGAGCAGCGGGCGGCGGCGTGGCGGCCGGCTTGCGCGGCGCCTTTTCCACCTTCGGCGGCTCCACAGGCGGTTCCGAAACATGCTCGAACGGCGCGGACAGCCCGATGGCCAGACCGCCGGCGATCATCAGGAAGAGCGCTGCCTTCATGCGCCCACCCTAGCCTGGACCGGCTTCGACCCGGTGAAGGCCGATGGTTAATGCTTGTGCCTCATTCCGCCGCGACCGGCACGGCTTGGCTTTCCGCCTCGATCTGCGCCGCCTTGGCTTCGACCAGCCGGACGATGTGGTTCACCATGTCGGCATCCTGAACGTGATGGTCGGTCACGCCGGAGAGATAGACCATATGCTTGCCGTTGCCGCCGCCGGTGATGCCGATGTCGGTCTCGCGCGCTTCGCCGGGGCCATTGACGACACAGCCGAGCACGGAGAGGCTCATCGGCGTGCGGATGTGCTGGAGCCGTTCCTCCAGCGCCTGCACGGTGCGGATCACGTCGAAGCCTTGGCGCGCGCAACTGGGGCAGGAGATCACCCGCACGCCGCGGTTGCGGATGCCGAGCGCCTTGAGGATTTCGAAGCCGACGCGGACTTCCTCCTCGGGCTCGGCGGAGAGGGAGACGCGGATCGTGTCGCCGATACCGTACCAAAGCAGACTGCCGATCCCGATGGCGCTCTTCACCGTGCCGCCGACAAACCCGCCCGCTTCGGTGATGCCAAGATGCAGGGGGCAATCGACCTGCTCGGCGAGTTGCTGATAGGCAGCGACCGCCAGGAACAGGTCGCTGGCCTTCACCGCGACCTTGAATTCGTGGAAATCATGGTCCTGGAGCAGCTTGATATGATCGAGCGCGCTTTCGACCAGGGCCTCGGGGCACGGCTCGCCATATTTTTCGAGCAAGTCGCGCTCAAGGCTGCCGCCGTTGACGCCAATGCGGATCGCGCAGCCGTTCGCCTTGGCCGCGTTGACGACTTCGCGGACCCGCTCGGCCGAACCGATATTGCCGGGATTGATCCGCAGGCAGGCGGCACCGGCATCGGCGGCCTCCAGCGCCCGCTTATAGTGAAAGTGGATGTCGGCGACGATCGGCACGCGGGCGGCGCGGACGATCTGGCGCAGCGCGGCGGTGCTTTCCACATCGGGGCAGGAGACGCGGATGATGTCCGCGCCCGCATCCTCGCAGCGGCGGATCTGGTCGATCGTCGCCACCGGATCGGAGGTCGGCGTGTTGGTCATGGTCTGCACGGTGACGGGCGCGTCGCCGCCGACCGGCACATTGCCGACCATGATCTGCCGCGAGGTGCGGCGATGAATGTCTCTCCAGGGGCGTACCGACATGGCCGTTATATAGGCCCGGGGCGTGACGGTGGGAAGGCAGGCGTCAGAGCGTCCGGGTCATGAACAGGCTGAACGGATCGTCGCGGGGATAGTCGGCGAACGCTTCGCATTCGGCGAAACCGTGGCGCCGGTAGAGCGCGATGGCCGCTTCGAAGACCGGCGCGCGGCCGGTTTCGAGGCTGAGCCGCCGATAACCCCGTCGAGCCGCCGCCGCGACGATGTGACGGAGCATGGCCGCGCCCGCGCCCTTGCCGCGATAGTCCGGCGCCGCGCGCATCGACTTGATCTCGCCATGCCCGTCGTCGAGCCGCTTCAGCGCGCCGCATCCCGCGAGCTGGTCGCCGGACCAGATCGACCAGAAGGTCACATCGGGTTCGCGCAGCCGTTCGGCCGGCATGGCGTGGACGCTGCAGGCCGGCGAGAAAGCGCGCATTTCCAGCAGGTGCGCGTCGAGCAGGGCGAGAATATCCGCGCCGGTGAGGTCGTCCTCGCGGATTGTGTAGCTCATGCAGGTAAGTCTAGCCCGCCGCCGGGAAGCGGCAAGCGGTTAGGCGACGCGGCGCGAGTCCGCCGAGGCAGGCATCGCGGGCGCATATGCACCGCCGCCCGACAGCAGATATTGCTGCACGGCGACCGGCGGCATGGGCCGCGAATAATGCCAGCCTTGCGCATAATCGACGCCGAGATTGGCCAGCACCTTGGCCTCCTGCGCGCACTCGACGCCCTCGGCGACGATCCGGCAGCCGATATCGCCGGCGAAATCGACCATTGCGGCAATCAGAGCGCGGCGCGCCGGATCGACATGCACATCGCGGGTCAGGCTCATGTCGAGCTTCAGAATGTCGGGCTCGAGATCCAGAATATGCTTCAGGCCGGCATAGCCCGCGCCAACATCGTCGACCGCGACCCGGATGCGGCTGCGCAGCGGCGCCAGCGCCTCGCGCAGGCTGGCATAGGATTCGACCGCGGCATGCTCGGTCACTTCCAGCACGATCCGCCCGGCCGGCGCATCGGCCAGGATGGCGATCAGCGCGCCTGACAGCACCGTTTCCGGCGCGACGTTGATCGCACAGTAAATGTCGCCGGGCAAATAAGCGAGGCCGAGCAAGGCCGCGCGCACCGCCGCCAGTTCCAGCTCAAGGCCGATCCCCAACGCCGCCGCTTCGTTGAACCAGTCGCTTGGTGGCCGCTGGTCGCAATCGGGGAAGCGGGCGAGCGCCTCGACCCCGGCCGCGCCGCCATCGGACAGGCGGTGGATCGGCTGATAGACGATCGACGGCTGTCCGGCCGCGATCGCCGCATCGATCCGCGCGACCGCCGCCTCGCGTGCGCGGCGTTTGCCCATCGCCAGCTCGATCTGGTCCGACGCCAGATCGGCGAAGGCCTTGACGGTGTTGAGATCGCGCTCGGTCAGACTGTGGTCGGCGTCGCGGCTGAGGCAGCAGAAGCTGCCGTAGAGGCTGCCGTCGCGCAGGCGCAGCGGCACGCTGATATGGCAGCCGACCGGGAGTGCCTTGGTGATCGCCAGTTCGTGCGCGAAGGGAATGGCCATCGCGTCGTGAATCAATGCGGGCAGCCGCCCGGCGAGCACATGGTGGCAATAGCTCTGTTCGACCGGCTCGCAATCGCCGGGCTTGTGCGGCACGGGCAGTTCGGTGCGGATGTGCGTGAAGCGGCGCTGGTCGCCCTCGAAGCGCGCCGCGAAGGCGATTTCCATGCCGAGATGCGCCCGCACCGCGTCCAGGATCGCATCGACCTGCGCGTCGTGGTCCGCCGCCGCGTCTGCATCGACAACAAGGAAATCCCTGATCGGATTGGCTGTCATTGGGCCCCTCGGAACACTCCAGGGTGACACCATAGGGGAGCAAACCCTCCTAAAAAGTGAAAGCGTCGACTTGTGTTCATTTGTCGGCGGCGATTGTCCCCCGGCGGGACCGGCCGCGGGTTAACCTTCTCCCTGCATAGGTCCGGCACGGTCGCGCGCCTATGGCACGCCGGATGAACCCGCCTCCCCACCTGCTCGCGCCGGTCTCCCGCCATTACGGGCTCGACTGGCTGCGCATCGGTGCGTTCATGTTGTTGATCCTTCACCATATCGGCCGCGCCTTCTCGCCGGGCGAATGGCTGGTGAAGCTCGATTCGATCGATTGGCTCAATGCGCCGATGCTGTTCGTGACGCCGTGGCGGCTGGC
>JBBSLM010000015.1:0-17704 GCA_038255245.1 Sphingomonadales bacterium | reverse complement strand
CTGAGCGACGCGGCGGGTCCTGTGACCGGCGTTGTAACCGGTAATCACGTAAGACTGCGGTACCGTATGCGCGGAGGGCTGAGCGTGGATCAGCATATTGCGCTGGCAGCGGACGGCCGCACCGCGCGTAACCGAACCACGATCCGGCGTCTGGGTATCGTGGTCGGCACCATCGATGAGACGATCAGCAGGGTGGACTGAATCGAACGGGTCGAACGCGGCCGTTCGCCTCCTCCCCGGCTTCGGCCGCGCGCCGGGCGTTGATGAACTCTGGTCCGCGGGAGACCGCGACGGCTCAATCCGGGCGACGCTCAGGCCGCTCGATGGTGGGCTGGAGGTCCTGCATGACGCCACGCGCGTCGAACGCGCGCTCCTCGCCTGCCGGAGGCGTCCCTCGGTGCATCGCAATATCGGCATGGGCTTCGAACCGTTCGACCGTGCGAATGTCCAGACGCTCCGCCCAGAACGGGTCGCCCCGCCCGGGTTGCCAGCTGCTCCACCCCAGACCCTGACGCAAGTAGCGCCAATTGGGGCGCCAATGTCCGTACCTCGGGCCGTACCATGGGCGATAGAAGGGATCCGGTTGAACATAGGTGCTCACGTCTCGCTCGGTCAGGCGGTCGAGAATGACGAACCATTCAAAGCCGTTCTGCAGCGTCAGTTCGGCGGCGCGATAGAGCAGATAGCCTTCGACCCGGTCGCGCGTGGTCAGGCTGTTACCGGAAAAATGGACGGTATAGCGGCCCTCTGCGCGCCGCGTTTCCGAATAGCCCCCGGGCACCGGCTGGCCGGCGACATCGGGCTGATAAGGGGTCGCCGTCATGCACCCCGATGTCGCCACGAGGGCGAGCAACAAGCCTCGCGCACGGCCTTTGAACAACGTCTTCATCCCAAGTCCCGCCTATTCCATCTGGAAAGTCGTACGGCCGCAGCCGCTTCCAGATTCCGGTTCTAGCGCCAGACATGCGGACGACTGATACGGGATGTTCCGTATCGAGGACGGGCCCCAAGGCCTGAATCTGGGCGCGAGGCGCTTGAAGAGACCATAGCGGCTGTCAATGCTTGCGCCGGCGGCGTGGTGGAGGGCGCCTGGGAGCCAGTGAGTTTGGTCCCGAAAACGGCGACGCATTGTTCGAGGCCGCGCCAAGCGTCCGGATCGCTGCCCGCAGCCGACAGCGAAACTGCTCAGACTGGCGCCAGTTGCGCCTCGACAATGACCAAAGAGGCGTCCCCCGGGGATGCCCGGGCGACAAAGCCCATTTCACGCTCGAGTTCGATCGCGGCATGATTGTCGTAGCTCTCGATCGACTGAAGTGTCCGGATGCCCTTCAGACGTGCGCAGCGCGCGACGTAATCGAGCAAGGTCCAGCCGATGCCGCGGCCTTTGTAATCCGACCGGATCGCGATCGCGACTTCGGCCGTGTCCATCGCCTCATCGGCCGCCAGCACCGCGCTCGCGACCAGCGTTTCGCCGTCGAAGACCAGATAACTTTCGCTTTGCTTGTGGTCGGCGTGCGTGAGCGGCGCCAGCTGCGCTTCGCGCACATGGTCGAGGCCCGAGAGGAACCGGAAGCGGAGATCTTCGGCCGATACGTGGCCGAAGAATTCCTTGAGGGCATCCTCATCTCCCGGACCGGCGGTCCTGACGCGAAGCGCAAGGCCGTTCCTGGTGGTCAGTTCCGATCGAGGGGTGGCTTCTGAGAGCGCGAGTGGCATGGAATTCCTCCTGAAAGTCTCACCTGACTGTGATCGCCCGCCCTCCACGCCACCATAAGTAAACGCCCTTAGAGCCCGAACGGCCTAGGGAGTCTTCCGTATCCCTCCCCGGCAGCCGGTGCCCCTATTCTCGTCGGACAATAGCGGAGAAGCAGCCTGGCAGCGTCCACTGCTGTTTTCTCCTCCGCCACGATTGGAAGGGACAGATCCGATGCAGCGCATTCTCGTCGCCACCGACCTCACCGCACGATGCAATTTGGCAATAGCGCGCGCGTGCAAGCTCGCTTTTGAGTCGGGGGCTCAACTGCGCTTCGTGCACGCGGTGCCCTCGTCAATCTCGGAAGAGCAAGAGCGCGATGTCCGTCGGGCAATCCGTGATCAGATTCAGACCGCCAGCGGCGAGCAAAGGGCAGGCGAAACCGATCCCGGAGTGGATATTCTCGTTGGCAAGCCCGAGCATGCGATCCTGCAGGCAGCGGATGATTTTGGGGCCGATCTGGTCGTCCTGGGCGGACATGGCCAGCCCCGCTTTCGCGATGCGGTGTTCGGCACCACCGCCGGACATGTCGTCGGCCACAGAGTCCCGATTCTGATTGTGCAGAATGTGCCGGCCGCGCCCTATCGCCGCCTTCTCATTGCCGCCGACGAAGGCGATGTGGAGCTGCTGGTCCGGGCCGCGTCCACCATCTCGCAGCCCGCGGAGATTTCCGTGGTGCACGCTTGTGACTCGATCATGGCAGAGTTGCTCGGGCCGGTGCCTGGCCTTCCCGACCCGTCAGACGAGTTCGCCTTGCGGCAGCGAACGCGAGGAGCCGCCGCAGCGAGCGGGATGCCGGACTCCGTCATCGTCCATTCAATCATTGGGCGCGGCGACGCCCGGGATGTGGTTTTTCGCGCCTCGACCGCGGTCGAGCCTGAGTTGCTTGTATTGGGAACGCACGGCCAGCACGGACTGCGGGGCCTGCTGATTGGCAGCAACGCCGATGCCGCGATTTTTGACTCCCCTTCGGACATCATGGTGGTTCCGCTTGGAACGGAGGCGCAGGCTTGATGCCGCTTCGCTCGCGCAGGCTCATCTCGGCCATAGCGCCTGCTGCCCGGTCTCGTTGCAGAGGGATATCAGGGCGAAATCTGGTGCACCTGTCCAACCGCGGACCCGCTGGTGCCCATGCGGGCGGACTCGGCCCTGGGCGCGGTTCAGCGCCCGAGCAGCAGTGGCAGCCTTTCCTGCTTGAGAAGGTCCCTGGTGGTACCGCCGAGGACCGCTTCGCGAAAGCGCGAGTGTCCGTAAGCGCCCATGACCATATAGGCCGCCCCAAGCGTTTCCGCCTGGTGCGCCAGGGCATCCGCAATGGTGGAGGACCCGAGCCCGATTTCGTGCAGGACAGCCTTGACCCCGTGCCATCCCAGATATTCGCGGGCTTGCGTCGGGGGCCAATCCGCGCTCGGCTCCTTCACGGCGACGACATGGACGAACGAGGCCTGCTTGAGCAACGGCAGCGCGGCGCGCATCGCATGGCAGGATTCCGGCGCGCCGTTCCAGGCGACGACAGCCGGCCCGAAGCAGTCGAACGCGGGGGTCTGCGCCGGGACGGCAAGGATCGGACTGCGACCGTGCACCACCACCTCGCCCAGCGCGCCCATCCATTCATGGCGCTCACCTGAGCTTTCGCCGGGCAGGCTGACAACGATGAGGTCGCAAAGATGCCCCGCCCGGACCAGCGACTGGCCGGGGGCGCCATCGGCTTCCAGCCATGACCAATGGGCGCCCTCCCCGCCCATCTTCCGCTCGACCGTAAGCCGGTTCTCCGCCTTTTTCTGGTTCACCGTCTCGAGCAGTTCCGGGATGGCATAGGAACCGCCGAAGGGATCAGTGAAGACATAGCTATTATACGGCGTCACTTGCAGACAGTTGAGGTGCGCGTCGAAGGCGCGACCAAGGTCGAGGGAGGCCTGTAGCCGGCCTTCCAGCCCGTCATCCTGATTGGCATAGACAAGGATCGATCTCATGGCGTGCCTCCGCTTGTGTCAGCAGGGCATTAGGCGGCGCGACCAGGCGGCTCATTACGCAAAGTCCCTGACTCGCCCCCGGCCGGGACGTGCTGGCGGCGATCCCTGCTAACCAGCCGCGCTCTCATTCTCGCCGAGCCCGGCGGCAAAAGCGATGCGCAAGGCTTCGGAAAGGCTGACCACGTTCAGCTTGTGCATCAGGTTCGCACGATGGATTTCGACCGTGCGGGGGCTGATCTGCAAATCATAGGCGATCGTCTTGTTCGGGTGCCCGCGTACCAGGCCCTGGAGAACGTCATGCTCTCGCGGCGTCAGCACTTGCAGGCGCACGCGGGCTTCTTCGCCACGAACCCGATGCCGCTGCGCTTGCTCTATCCTGGCAAATCCGTCCTCAAGCGCTGCAACCAGCGTCGCCTTCTCGAACGGTTTCTCGATGAAGTCGACCGCTCCTTCCTTCATGGCCTCGACCGCGATCGAGACGTCGCCATGACCGGTCATCACGATCACGGGAAGGGTCGAACCGCGCTCGCGGAGGCGCTGCTGCACCTCGAGGCCGTCGATCTGGGGCATGCGCACGTCGAGCAGAACGCAGCCCGGAGCCAGTTCGCGCTCGGCGAGAAACTCCACGCCAGAGGCAAATGCCCGGACCGCGAAACCCGAGGTCTTCAGCATGAAGCCGGCGGAGCGGCGGATCGCTTCGTCATCGTCGACGAGATAGACCAATCGTGTGCCAGCGTTCACGATGGTGTTTCGCCGGTTACGTTGCCATCGCGCATGATCCGCCCCCGCTGGTTCTGATCCAGGCTACATCCTTATGCCCGCACGTTACCCAAGAAAAGCAGACTAAGGGACATCCCGGATGTGAGCCGCCGGGCCGTTCGAGCATCAGCGGGCATGATCAGATCTTTTCTCTTTCTGTTCGCCGCGGCTTTGCTGAGCACGTCGCCGGCTCTTGCCGACCCGCCATCGCTGGCTGGCGGGACGGTCCTCGATGCGGTCGAGGACCTCGAAGCCGGGGACTTCCTATGGGCTCCCGAGCTTGCACCCGCAGGTCCGGTGACCGTCATGATCAACCGCCGGACGCAGCGGCTGATTGTGTACAGGAACGCGATTCCCATCGGCATCAGCACAGTGTCGACCGGGAGGCCCAGCCACCGCACCCCAACGGGAATGTTCACGGTCCTGCAAAAGCGCCAGGTCCATTTCTCGAGCACCTACAACAACGCCCCAATGCCCTATATGCAGCGCCTGACGTCTCGGGGCATTGCGCTCCATGGCGGCGAGTTGCCGGGATATCCGGCCTCGCACGGCTGCATCCGGCTGCCGCATCAATTCGCTCAACTTCTCTTTGGCGTTACGCGCATCGGCACTCCGGTCGTGATCACCGATCGCCCGGCAATGCCACGCCTCGGCCTCTCCACGGATGCAAACGCTGCAAACCGGGAACTCGCCCGGCACAGCAACGCCGGGCCGATGATCTGGGAACCCCAGCGTGGCCGTGAAGGCCCGGTCACGTTGGTCGCGAGCATCGCGGACTCCCGCATCCTCGTCATTCGCGGCGGCCATATCATCGGCTCGGCACCCCTGACCGCGCCGTCGCTGCAAACGCTGACCGCATTCGTTCTGACCACTGCCGGCTCAAACCCGCAGTGGCACAGAATCGCCCTGACCGGGCAGCCGGGAGGCGAGGCCGGCATCCCGGATCCACTCGGTCTTGTGTCGCTGGAACAGCCGTTCCGAGCGGCGATCGAGCCGCTGCTCGTGCAGGGAACGACAATGCTTCTTGTTCCAGACTCGCTCCGCGGCAGCTAGACCGCTCCTAACTGGCTCGGACGGGGACACAGCATCGACACGTGGGCCGTCCTTGAGGTGCTCCTGACCTCGCTCCTGCTCGGGCTCCTGATCGGCCTGCAACGGGGCTGGAGCGCGCGCGCCGAGCAGGAAGGCACTCGTGTCGCCGGTTTCAGGACGTTCGGCCTCCTCGGTCTGCTGGGAGGCGTCGTCGGCATCCTGCACGACAGGTTTGGAGCTGTGCCCGCCGCACTGCTGATCGGCGGCGCGGTTGGCGCGTTGATGATCGGCTATGCGCGCGCGTTCCAGGCCAAGGGCCGGGTCAGCGCGACAACGGCAATTGCCGCGCTCCTGACGCTTTGTCTGGGCATGATGGTGGCGAACGGGCTCGCCCTGATCGCCACGGCCCTCGCGGCCGTCATCACCCTGCTCCTCGCGTCAAAGCAGCGCATGCATCGCTGGGTCGCGCAACTGGGCGAAGCGGACGTGCGCGCCACCGCACGCTTCGTGATTATCGCCGCCGTGATCCTGCCGCTGCTGCCGAACGAAGCGCTGGGTCCGTTCGATGCCTGGAATCCCCACTCCCTCTGGCTCGTCGTCGTCCTCGTCACCGGATTTTCCTTCGCCGGCTATGCGGCCAACAAGTTGTTCGGCAGCCGCCTGGGCACGCTGGCGACCGCGGCGATCGGGGGCCTCTATTCGTCGACGGCGGTCACCGTTGCCCTGTCGGGACGATTGCGGGCCGAGACAGGCGAGCCCAACCTCCTTGCCGCTGGCATCAACCTTGCCGCTTCGCTGATGTTCGCGCGGGTGCTTATCCTCACGGCAATATTGGCCGGATCGGCACTGCCGGCCTTGGCCGTGTCGATCGCTCCGGCGGCTGCCCTCTCCGTCCTGGCGACGATCTGGCTGCTGGCGCGCGCCTCCGGCAAAAACGCCTCAAACGAACCGGTGACTGGCTCGCGCAATCCCTTCGAACTCCTTCCCGCGCTCGGCTTTGCGGCCTTGGTCGCCGTCATGGCCGTCGGCGCGCGCTGGGCGGAGTCTCGCTTCGGCGATGCCGGGTTGGCGACGCTGATCGCGATTTCGGGAAGCTTCGACGTCGATGCGGCGATCGTGACGCTGGGCGCACTGCCTGCCGATACCCTCGACCCGGGCGCATCGGCGCTCGTGCTTGCCATCCCGGTAGCAATCAACACCTTGTTCAAGGCAGGCGTGGTGATCGTCACAGCTGGCTGGAGCAGGGGCAAGACTGCCGCCTTGCCGCTCTTGGCAACTTTCGTTGCGATGATGGTCATCATCCTCGCCCAGTTCGCCTGATCGCCCGTTTAGGGACGACGGGCCCGCATCGTGGGTTACCCTCGCCTCAGGCGGCTCACCAAAGTGACGAAGAAGGCGGTCGACCAGCCGATCAGCACCACCCCGTTGATTCCCTCAATGGCGGAAACAAGCCGCCATTGTTCGGCCATCTCCGCGTCGTCATATCCGATCGCGCCGTAAGTGATGGTTGAAAAATAGACCGCGTCTCGCAATCCCTCCACCGCCCCAAGTGAATTGTAGAGAATTGCGTAGAGCCAGATTTCCACGCCGTGGAGAAAGAAGAGGCCCAGAACGATGGCGACCGTGGCAGCAATCCCCCGTGGCGAGAGCGGGTGCAACCGCTCGGCCGCCTCCTCCATCGCCTCGAGCCGCAAGACTCGCGCAAGCGTGAAGAGGCCCAGTGCATGCACCACGACCGTCAAGATCACCATCGCGGTTGCTATCGACAATTCTGCAAGCAAGGCTTGAGCTCCTTCAGCCGGACGAAACCAATCGCGTCTCCCCCTTCATCGGGGGACCGTGGAAACATTGCTAGGGAGAGGCGGCTCCTCGCCAAGAGGGAATGCTACCTAGGTCGCGCGCCGAAGCGTAGTGGGAACTTCGCAACGGCCTTCTGGATGATTCTGGGAGGTGCTAGGTGCCGATCGGGGGAACGCTGTGGAACATGCCGAGCGCCGATCGAGCCGGTTGTCGGGGACCTTCGCGCCCTGGCTCGTTGCCATCCTTGTCGTCGGAATCGCGGTGCTCGCGCGAGCTCTGGCAACGCCGCTGGTCGGGCAGCAATCCCCGTTCCTGATCTTCGTGCCGGCGGTGCTGCTGGTGATGGTCCTGGGGGGGCGTTATCCAGCCTTGTTCGCAGGAATCATTTCGCTGGTCGCCGGCTTCGCATTTGCGGGCGAAAGGTCCTGGGCGAGCCCCGGGGGCATCGTTCAGGCTCTGCTTTTTGTTCTGGTCTGTTGGGGTATCGGCGCCATCGGCGCGCGCCTCGCCGGCCAGCAAGCCCAGGCCGACAATCACAAGCGCGCCGCGCAAGTGGAGGCGGCTCGCGCGACGGCTGCGGGCGAAGAGCTGCAACTGCTGCTGGAGGGCGCCAGCAGCTATGCCATCTTCATGGTCAATCCAGACGGTGTTGTGACCACTTGGAACGCCGGAGCAGAGCGAATTCTGGGTTGGAACGCCGACGAAATCATCGGGCAAAGCTGCTCGCGATTCTATCCTGGCGATGAAGCGGCGGGCGGCAAGCTGAGTGCGGATCTGGAACTGGCGCTGACGACCGGGCGCTTGCGGGAGGAAACCTGGAAGATCCGCAAGGACGGGTCAGAGTTTCTCGCCGACGTCACCATCACACCCTTAAGGCACGCGAACGGGGATTTGCGCGGGTGCGGAACCGTGATCCACGACGTCACCGACCGCCGGGCCGCCGAGCGCAACCTCGAGCGGCGGGAACGCCATCTCGAGTCCATCCTTGCAACGGTTCCGGACGCGATGGTGGTCATCGACGAACAGGGTGTCATGATCTCATTCAGCGCGGCTGCGGAGCGGCTCTTCGGCTACGAGGAGGCTGACGTTATTGGGAGAAACGTCAGCATGCTGATGCCGAACCCGGACCGGGACGCGCACGACGGATATCTCAGACGGTATCTTGATACCGGCGTTCCCCGCATTATCGGAACGGGCCGGATCGTGACCGGACGGCGCGCGGATGGCAGCACCTTCCCGATGAAGCTTTCGGTTGGCGAAGCGCTCACGGACGAGCAGCGTCTGTTTACCGGCTTCGTCCAGGATCTGACCGAGCGGAACGAATTCGAAGCCAAGCTGGAGGAGATGAAATCCGAACTCATCCATGTGTCCCGGTTGAGCGCCATGGGCACAATGGCCTCGACCCTCGCGCATGAGTTGAACCAGCCGCTGACAGCGATCGCCAGTTACGGCGAGGCCGCCGCGACGGTGATCGAGCAGCCGGGCGAGGAGAGTCGCGACCTGCTGCGCGAAATCGTCACGGATATGAAGGCCCAATCGCTTCGTGCCGGGGCGATCGTGCGGCGGCTTCGCGACTTCGTCTCGCGGGGCAAGACTGCAAAGTCCGTTGAAGACCTGCCCCGCATCATCACCGAAGCCGCTGCCCTGGCGCTGGTCGGAAGCCGTGAAAAGGGCATCAGCGCCCAATTCACCGTCGATCCCAAGGCGACGCCAGTCTTGGTGGACCGCGTCCAAATCCAGCAAGTCCTGATCAATCTGATGCGTAATGCCATGGAAGCGATGGAGCACTCGCCGGAGCGGAAGTTGACCGTGACAACGGCGCCTGGCGACGGGGACTCGGTTCTGGTGTCTGTTGCCGACACGGGCCCCGGAATTGCTCCCGAAGTGCGCGAGAGGCTCTTCGAAGCATTTGCGAGTACCAAGAGCGACGGGATGGGGCTTGGGCTGTCGATCTGCCGCACCATCATCGAGGCTCATGGGGGACGGATCAAGGCCGGTTCAACCGAAGCGGGCGGAACGAGTTTTCAGTTCACGCTCATGCGCCCGCCGGCCGAAACGACGCGATGAACAAGCGGTCAGTCTATGTAGTCGACGATGAGGAACCGATCAGGCGAGCGTTGAAGATCATGCTCGCGGTCAGCGGCTACTCTGTCTCTGTTTTCGAGTCTGGCGCTTCCCTCCTCAATGTCGCGCACTCGCTGGTACCGGGCACGGTGCTGCTCGATGTCCGGATGCCCGATATGGACGGGGTCGAGGTGCAGGCGCGCCTGGCTGCTGGCGGCATTGATTTCCCGGTGGTGGTAATGACCGGGCATGGCGACTTTTCGCTGTCGGTTTCGGCGTTGCAACAAGGTGCCGTGGCATTCTTGGAAAAACCGTTCTCGAAGGACGCGTTGGTCCGCGCATTGGATACCGCTTTCCTCAAGCTCGAAGCGCCGGACGAATACGCTGGGCGTGTGGCAGCGGCGACGCAGGCGGTTGCGACCCTTGGGCCGGAAGACCGGGCGTTACTGGCCAACCTTGCCGAGGGCTGGTCCAGCGAGAAGGTGGCCGAGGAATTGCAGATCAGCCTCGCCGCGGCGGAAATGCGATGCAGGCGGCTTTACGCCGAGCTCGGCGCGGATAACCTCAATGATGCTTTGCGAGCGGCGTACGCCGCTGGCCTCACTCGCGGATCCTATGAGGGAGACTACCTAAAGACGCCGTTGCGCTGAATGACGACAAGGAGCGCGCGCGATGCCCTGCGCCCCGAAGAGTTGCCTATCACATGTCGTCTCCAAACGAGAATGAGAAGGACCGCAAACGGGTCCTGTTGGTCGAGGACGACGCGGCCGTCCGCCGGGCGCTTCAGCTTCTGCTTTCATCCCAAGGCTACGAGGTGCGCGCCTACCCAAGCGGTACAGGCCTGTCGCAGGATTCCGAAGCGCTGCGGTCTGACTGCCTTGTGGCGGACCTCGTCATGCCTGGCGGCGATGCCATCACGCTCCTCCGCGAGCTGAGGGCGGCCGGCTGGACTGGACCCGGCATCGTGATGAGCGGTCGCCCTGAGAGGGAATGGAAGGCAGAGGCCCTGGCAGCAGGCTTCTCGGCCGCCTTTCCAAAGCCGCTTCAGGATTCGGTCTTGCTCGGCTGCCTGGCAAGCCTGACGGGGCACACTCTGCCCTCTCGCGACCGCCAAACCGGCTAGCCGCGTGGCGCCGCCGCTTCTCGCGATTACGCAATTGTCTGGACAGCCCCTCAACGACAGGCTCGGAGTTCAGAGAGGACTTCAGGCGCCTAGTCTGATGGCCGCTGGTATTGTGGATCCCGCAACGCGAGGATGTATGCGACCAGTTCCTCAACCTCCGGCCTGCCGAGGTAGAAATCCATCTCCGCCGGATAATTGTGGGCGCCTTGAAGCCAGGAAGTCACCGTCTCACGGGTCAAGCCTTCCTGATTGGCAATTGCTGAAAAGGGAGGAGCGTTTGGGTTTGACGAACTCCCGTCACGTCCCACCGCGTGGCAGCCGCTACACGATCTGCGGGCCATGGCTTCACCGGGGGTGACGCCGACCGTACGCGCAGGCGGGACCGGCGCGAGATTTTGGCAGGCTGGCAAAATCGCCATGAGGCAAGTGAGAAGCAATGGCTTGAATCTGTGTCGCACCTCATTGCCTCCAAAAGGGCCTGCATTGGTCAGTCGCGGGGCGCGACAACTTTGGCAACACCCTATTTCTTGCGGAACCCGCTCACTTGCCGGGCGGCGGCTCTCGTCCGCGTACAGCTCCTCTATGGTATCCCGGCCGCGACAGACACTAAGTGATCTTCCCTAGGTTCGCGCAGCGTCGTCCGGAAATCCGGGGCCGGCTCGCAGCCTTCCCTCAGTCCAGGATCTTCTCCGCGATCATCAGCCGCTCATCGCTGAGACAGGAGTGGACGGTGAAGCCCATCTCACGCTCGAGCTTCAGGGCCCTTTGGTCGTCCGCATGCTCGATCGACTGAAGGCGGCGAATGCCTGCCTGGCGGGCATAGGCCAGGACGTGTTGGAGCAAGCTCCAACTCACGCCGCGGCTCTTGCGATCCGACCGGGTGACCACAGCAAACTGCGCGCTGCCGTCGCTTTCCTCGATGTCCAGGGTTGCGGCCGCGATCAGTTCATCCGTGAAGCGCTCAAAGGCCAGGAACGAGAGGCGTGACCGGTCGCCACTGCCGAGCATGTTCTCCACCCGGTCGCGACCCCGGAGCCCGGGGAAACGGTGGCGGGAATCTTCTGGAGAAAGAGCGGCAAGGAATCCCGCCAGCTTCTCCCTGTCTTCCGGGAGGGCGGGGCGAACGCGGAGATAATAGCCGGTATTGGTAATGAGGTCGGCAGCGATGCCGGCGGGCTCGCCCGAGGCCGGAACCGATGAGGCCTGCGCGCGGTCGAGATCGGAATTGGCTTCGGGCACTGGAACATCCTTTCGTCTCGACAAGCAACGCAAACAGGCCCGGCCGTGACGGCCGGATCAGGCAGCCAGGACACGCTCTTCCTTGGGCTTGGCCCCCAGCCAAGCCCACGCGGCCGCCTCATCGCTCGGCTCGAAGCATCGCAATTCCGTTTGCACGACCGGGGCGAGCGCGCCTGCCCAGCTGCCAAGCCAAGCCGGCCCGCCGATAATCGCGTAGCGCTCGACCTTTCCGAGCGCGGCAAGCTTCATCGCGAGATACTTGCCGCTGAATGCCACACTCGGCTCCATGCCGGCGAAATTGCGGATGCGGCCAAGGATGCGCACCTGCCCCGGCTGCTTCAGCACCTCGGTGAAATAGTCGGCAATGATCTCGACCTCGGGCGCGGTCAGGCGGCCGTCGAGTTCATAGCCGATCACGCTGGGGCTGTCCGTCTCGATGATCTTGAGCGCAGGTAGGCGCGGCAAGACATGCTGCCCCTTGACCCACGCCAGGGCCTGATCGCGCTCGTCCGGCGTGAACACCTCGTAGCGGAGACCAGGGATCAGCGCGCTTTCAAACCGGGTCGCCGCGCGCACCCATTTCTGGTCGGCGACGACCGCGACCCGGCCGAAGCGGTCGCGCTTGCCGAGCATCCGGATCGCGCGGGGCAGATAATCGGTCAGAGCGGCCGGATCGACTCCGCTGAAGCCGACAATCTCGGCCAGCATATGAGTACTCGGCCTGGCCTCCAGCGAGCGCTCGATCCGATCCGCGACCTCTTCGAGCTCCGCCGTCTCCAGATGACCGGTCACCCGCAAGACGAGGACGTCGCCTTCACTCTCTTCGATCGTGATCATGTCAGAGCCTCCTTGGGGGCCGTTCTGGTCCTGCGACGACTCGGAGTCGCTAGGGAATGTCCCTTACGCGTGAAGATGGGCAATCATTGCGGATGTCGGTCGGGTATCGCGGGCCCGTTGAAGGGTCCGGCTTACGTATCTTCCCGTATCATCGGCAGTGCCCCCGCTCGCCTAGGTCACCCGGCGACAGAGGCCGGAACGTCCGGGGCGGGGTACGAATGGAAACTGTGTTGATGAAGAGCGGTGGCTGGCTGGCCATCGCGGTGCTGGCCTCGCTGGCCGCCGGGCTGGCTGCCGACTGGGGCTTTGCCGTCCATATGACGATCGTCGCGGCCGCCGCGCTGATCGCCATGATCGTGATGGTCAGGCGAACCGATTTCGCCGGCGGCAGCCAGGTCCGCATCCCATCGCCGGACCCAAGCCGCTACGACGACGCGCCGGTCCGCTGGGGCGTCATCGCCACCCTGTTCTGGGGCATCGCGGGGTTTGCCGCGGGTCTCTTCATCGCGCTGCAGCTCGCCTTTCCCGTGCTCAATCTCGACATCGAATATACCAGTTTCGGGCGGCTCCGCCCGCTGCACACCAGCGCCGTCATCTTCGCGTTCGGCGGCAACGCGCTGATCGCGACCAGCTTCTACATCGTGCAGCGCACGTGCCGGGCCCGCCTGGCCTTCCCCAGTCTCGCCCGTTTCGTGTTCTGGGGATACCAGCTGTTCATCGTCCTGGCCGCGACCGGCTATCTGATGGGCATCACCGGCGGGCGCGAATATGCCGAGCCGGAATGGTATGTCGACCTGTGGCTGACCGTCGTCTGGGTGTCCTACGGCGCGGTCTTCATCGGCACGATCCTGAAGCGCAGCGAGCCGCACATCTATGTGGCGAACTGGTTCTTCCTCGCCTTCATCATCACCATCGCCATGCTGCACATCGTCAACAATCTGGCGGTGCCGGTCAGCTGGCTCGGATCAAAGTCCTACTCGGCCTTTTCGGGCGTCCAGGATGCGCTGACCCAATGGTGGTACGGCCACAATGCGGTCGGCTTCTTCCTGACCGCCGGCTTCCTGGCCATGATGTACTATTTCGTGCCGAAGCAGGCCGAGCGGCCGATCTACAGCTACCGGCTGTCGATCATCCACTTCTGGTCGCTCATCTTCCTCTACATCTGGGCCGGCCCGCACCACCTCCATTACACCGCGCTGCCGGACTGGGCGCAGACGCTGGGCATGGTCTTCTCGGTGATGCTGTGGATGCCGAGCTGGGGCGGCATGATCAACGGCCTGATGACCCTTAACGGGGCGTGGGACAAGATCCGCACCGACCCGATCATCCGCATGATGGTCCTGGCCCTCGCCTTCTACGGCATGAGCACGTTCGAAGGGCCGGTCATGGCGATCCGCTCGGTCAACAGCCTGTCGCATTATACCGACTGGACGATCGGCCATGTCCACTCCGGCGCGCTTGGCTGGAACGGCATGATCACCTTTGCGGCGATCTACTATCTGGCGCCGCGCCTGTGGGACCGCAGCCGGCTCTACTCGCTGCGGATGGTCAATTGGCACTTCTGGCTCGCGACGGCCGGGATCGTTCTTTACGTCGCCGCGATGTGGGTCGCCGGCATCATGCAGGGGCTGATGTGGCGCGAATATGGGGCGGACGGCTACCTCGTCTATTCCTTCTCCGAAGTCTCCGCCGCGATGTTCCCGATGTACCTGATCCGCGGTCTCGGCGGCCTGCTCTATCTGGCCGGCGCGGTGATCATGGTGATCAACATCTACCAGACGATCAAGGGCCGGCTGCGCGAGGAGAAGCCGATGCGCGAGGCGGCGTTCGACCCTGCCCAGGACAGGCCGCTGACCGACGCGAAGCGGCCCGCGAGCGGCCCCGATTTCACCCCGGCGCCGATCGCGGCCGAGTGAGGACCTGAACCGATGGCGACCAAATTGCTTTCCCACAAAAGGGTCGAGCGGAACGTGACCCTGCTCGCCGTGCTCTCCCTGCTCGTCGTTTCGATCGGCGGCATTGTCGAGATCGCGCCGCTCTTCTGGATCGATTCCACGGTCGAGAAGGTCGAGGGCGTCCGGCCCTACACGCCGCTCGAGCTCAAGGGCCGGGACATCTATATTCGCGAAGGCTGTTACGGCTGCCACAGCCAGATGATCCGGCCGTTCCGCGACGAGACCGAGCGCTACGGCCATTACAGCCTGGCCGCCGAGAGCATGTACGACCACCCCTTCCAATGGGGCTCCAAGCGGACCGGCCCCGATCTGGCCCGCGTCGGCGGCCGCTATTCCGACGAATGGCACGTCCAGCACCTGAAGAACCCGCGCGCCGTCGTGCCTGAATCGATCATGCCGGGTTACGCCTTCCTTTCCGACCGCCCGTTAGACCCGGGCCGTGCCGCCGCCTCCCTGAGAGCCCAGCGCGCGGTCGGCGTCCCCTACAGCGATGAGGCGATCGAAAGCGCCGCGGCGGACATGCGCGCGCAAGCCAATCCCAACGGCGATGCCGCCAATGTGCAAGGCCGTTACCCGCAAGCCCAGGTTCGCGATTTCGACGGCGACCCGGCGCGTCTGACCGAGATGGATGCGCTCGTCGCCTACCTCCAGATGCTCGGCACGCTCGTCGATTTCCGGGCGGCCGCGCCACAGGAGACGGCGCGATGACCTACGAGGCGCTGCGCCATTTCGCCGACAGCTGGGGCCTGGTGATCATGGCCCTCGTCTACCTCGCTTTGTGCGGGTGGGCGTTCCTGCCCCGCAATCGCGAGCGCAACCGCGACGCCGCGGACATCATCTTCAAGGACTAAGAGCCCGATGGCCGACAACAAGCACATCGATGAGCCGACCGGTACGGAGACCGTCGGGCACGAATGGGACGGGATCGAGGAGCTGAACACGCCCCTGCCCCGCTGGTGGTTGTGGACCTTCTACGCGACCATCATCTGGGGGGCGGCCTGGGTGATCCTCTATCCGGCCTGGCCGCTGATCGACCGCGCGACCGAAGGCGTCCTGGGCTGGACGAGCCGCGGGCAGTATGAGCAGGAGCAGAGCGCGCACAGCGAGGCGATGGCGCCGATCCGCACCGCGATCGATCGCGCCTCGCTCAGCGAGATCGAGACGAATCCGACGCTGCGTCAGCAGGCGGTCGAAGGCGGTCGCGCGGCCTTCCGCATTCATTGCGTGCAATGCCACGGCTCGGGCGCGGCCGGCTCGCCCGGCTATCCCAATCTCAACGACGACGATTGGCTGTGGGGCGGCTCGATCGACCAGATTCACTTCACCCTCGTCCACGGCATCCGCAATCCCGATCACGCGCAGACCCGCGCCAGCCAGATGCCGGCATTCGGGCCGATCCTTGAGCCGCGCCAGATCGGCGATCTCACCGCCCATGTCCGGATGCTCAGCCGGCAGCAGACGGCCGACGCGGCCTCGCAGCGCGGCGCTACATTGTTCGCGGCCAACTGTGCCGCCTGTCATAGCCCTGACGGTCGCGGCAATCGGGAGCTCGGCGCGCCGAATTTGACCGATCAGATCTGGCTGTATGGCCGGGACGCCGACACCATCCGGGAGACCATCGCCAACAGCCGATCCGGAGTGATGCCGCGCTGGGGCAACCGGCTTGATGACGTCACGATCAAGATGCTCGCCGCCTATGTTCATTCGCTGGGCGGCGGCGAGGCCAGCCGCGGCGCGACGGCCGCGACCGGCCGATAGGGACCAGGCCGCATGACCGAACTTTCCACGATCAAGCCGGAGCCGCACTACGCCAAGCGCACGCCGGTCTATCCCAAGGCGATCGACGGCCGGTTCCGGCGGATCAAATGGGCGGTCATGATCGCGACCCTCGCGATCTACTATGTGACGCCCTGGATTCGCTGGGACCGCGGGCCTTATGCGCCGGATCAGGCCGTGCTCGTCGATCTGGCGGGTCGCCGTTTCTACATGTTCGGCATCGAAATCTGGCCGCACGAATTCTATTATGTCGCAGGCCTGCTGGTCATGGCCGGGATCGGCCTGTTCCTGGTGACCAGCTCGATCGGCCGCGCATGGTGCGGCTATGCCTGCCCGCAGACCGTCTGGACCGACCTGTTCCAGCACGTCGAGCGGTTCGTCGACGGCGATCGCAACGCTCAGATCCGGCTCGCCAAGGCACCGTGGGGCCTCCGCAAGCTGGCACGGCGCGCCGGCAAATATGCGATCTGGCTCGTGATCGCCATTGCTACCGGGGGCGCCTGGATTTTCTATTTCGCGGACGCGCCAACCCTCGCGCGCGACTTTTTCACCGGCCAGGCCGCGCCGGTCGCCTATACGACCGTGGCAATCCTCACCGCCACCACCTTCATCTTCGGCGGCTTCATGCGCGAGCAGGTGTGCATCTACATGTGTCCATGGCCGCGCATCCAGAGCGCGATGATGGACGAAAAGACGCTCACGGTGACCTACAAGGAGTGGCGCGGCGAGCCGCGTCATCGCGGCACCAAGCATGCGACGCTGGACGACATCATCAGCCGCGGCGATTGCGTCGATTGCAGTGCCTGCACGGCGGTTTGCCCGACCGGTATCGACATCCGCAACGGACCGCAGCTCGGCTGCATCACCTGTGGCCTGTGCATCGATGCGTGCGACCGGGTCATGGTCCAGGTCGGGCGACCGCGCGGTCTGATCGCCTACGACACGTTCGAGAATGCCGAACTCGAGCGCAAGCAGCTGGCACCCAAGCCGATCGCCAAGGAGCTGTTTCGCGCGCGCACCATTCTCTATTTTTCGGCCTGGGCCGCCATCGGCCTCGTCATGCTCTTCGGCGTGGCGAACCGATCGCGGCTGGACATCAGCGCGCAGCAAGACCGCAACCCGATCTACGTGCGCCTGTCGGATGGGCAGGTCCGCAACTCCTACACGATCAAGCTGCGCAACATGCAGACGCGGCCGCGGAGCGTGGAAGTCGGAATTTCGGGCCTGCCGGGCGCGGTGATCTGGACCGCGGACGGTGCGCGCGAAGGCGCCGGAACGCGCGTCACCGCCACCATGGATCCCGACGCCCTGGCGAAACTACGTATATTCGTCGCGGCGCCTGCGGGTGGAGAGGAACGGGACGACTTCACCTTCTCCGTCCGGGCCCTGGACG
>JBBSLM010000014.1:0-18366 GCA_038255245.1 Sphingomonadales bacterium | reverse complement strand
GAAGCTCGACGCCTGGCACGATGCGAACCCCGGGCCGCCCACTGGTGACGCCTACCAAAACTTCCTCCGCGAGATCGGCTATCTGACCGACGAGCCCGCGCCCTTCACCATCGCCCCGGACAATGTGGACGACGAGGTCGCCCGCCTCGCCGGGCCGCAACTGGTCGTGCCGGTGCTCAACGCCCGCTTCCTGCTGAACGCCGCCAATGCGCGCTGGGGCAGCCTCTATGACGCGCTCTACGGCACCGATGCACTCGGCGATCTGCCCGCGGCGGGCGGCTACGATCCCGAACGCGGCGCCAAGGTCATCGCCCGCGCCAAGGCCTTTCTCGACCAGGCGGTGCCGCTCGCGGAAGGCTCATGGGCGACGCTGACCAACCCCGAACAGGGCATCGCGATCCGCGATCCGGCGCAATATCTGGGCGAGCGCGATGGCGGCGCGGTGCGGCTGTTCCGGCACAACGGCCTGCATATCGAAGTGGTGTTCGACCGCGATCACCCCATCGGCCGCAACGACCCCGCGGGGATCGCCGATGTCGTGCTGGAGGCGGCGCTGACCACGATCGTCGATCTGGAGGATAGCGTCGCTGCAGTCGATGCGCAGGACAAGGTCGCGGCCTATCGCAACTGGCTCGGCCTGATGAAGGGTGACCTTGCCGCCCGCTTCGACAAGGGCGGCCGCGCCCTCACCCGCACCCTTGAGGAAGACCGCGCCTACACGGCACCGGACGGCTCGCCCCTCACCCTCCCCGGCCGCAGCCTGCTCTTCGTCCGCAATGTCGGGCATCTGATGACCAACCCGGCCATCCTCCTGCCCGACGGCAGCGAGGCACCCGAGGGCATTCTCGACGCCATCGTCACCAGCCTGATCGCGCTGCACGATTGCAACGGCCGCGGCCGCTTCCGCAACAGCCGCGCCGGCTCGGTCTATATCGTCAAGCCCAAGATGCACGGGCCGGACGAGGCCGCCTTCACCAACCGCCTGTTCGACGCGGTCGAGGATCTGCTCGGGCTCGCCCGCCACACGATCAAGGTCGGCGTGATGGACGAGGAGCGGCGCACGTCGGCCAATCTCGCCGCCTGCATCCATGCGGTGAAGGACCGCATCGTCTTCATCAACACCGGCTTCCTCGATCGCACCGGCGACGAGATGCACAGTTCGATGCGGGCCGGCGCGATGATCCGCAAGGGCGAGATGAAAGCGTCCGAATGGATCGCGGCCTATGAGGCGCGCAACGTCGCCATCGGTCTCGCCTGCGGCTTTTCCGGCCGCGCCCAGATCGGCAAGGGCATGTGGGCCGCCCCGGACCGGATGGCCGATATGCTCGCCCAGAAGATCGGCCACCCGCAGGCCGGTGCGAACACCGCCTGGGTGCCGAGCCCCACCGCGGCGGTGCTGCACGCGCTGCACTATCACCAAATCGACGTCGCCGCGCGGCAGCGGGAACTGACGGACCAGCCCGTTCCCGGTCTCGACCGCCTGCTCAATATTCCGCTCGCCGCCGGCCGCAACTGGTCGGCCAAGGAGGTACGCGAGGAGCTCGACAACAATGCCCAGGGCATACTCGGCTATGTCGTGCGCTGGATCGATCAGGGCGTCGGCTGTTCAAAGGTGCCCGACATTCACGACATCGGCCTGATGGAAGACCGCGCGACCCTGCGCATCTCCTCCCAGCACATCGCCAACTGGCTGCTGCACGGCGTCTGCACGGCGGAGGAAGTCGACGCGGCGCTGGCCCGCATGGCCGCCAAGGTCGATGCCCAGAATGCGGGCGATCCTCTCTACCGGCCGATGAGTGGGAATGAGGAGACGAGCCTCGCCTTCCAGGCGGCGCGCGCCTTGATCTTCGAAGGCACGGCGCAACCGAACGGCTATACCGAACCCGTGCTGCACGCTTTTCGGCGGCGGGCGAAGGAGCGTATGGACTGAATTAGCCGAGGAGCTTCGGGCAATCCCTGCGTTCCTCGCTGTGCGAAGACCCCCTCGCCTTCTCCATCGCCACGGCCTGGCGTTCGAGTTGACAGCCTATACGCTGATTAAAATCGTGCGTGGGAAGGTGCGCTGGACCGCTTGGCTGCTGCTGACGATTTCGGCGCTGTTCGTAGTGAGGTTTGTTTGGCTGTCGGGAAGCCGAGGCAGGTTGACCGATCGGAGCGCAGCGACGACGCTAGCAAGATGGATAAGCTCACACTGGATGCCCCGTCGATTGCCAAGCGCGCAGGCTCTGAGTTTGAGTATCAGTATAGTGAGCTCAAAAAGTGTGGCCCGGAGGCAGTTGCAGGATACATCGAGCAGACTCGAGCACTGTTCGCGCCCATCGCCAGGTCGTTCGACCACACGTTAAACACAGAGTGGTTTGTTCGTAGCTATCTTTCTCTCAAGTTCGTTCTGGCGGCCACCCTACACGCTAATTCAGCTCGGTACGCCCAAGCTCAAAACTTGCAGGTCGTTAGGCCCTATCTCACTTACTACTCAATGCTGAGTTGCTGCAGGGCTTTCATTTTCACTCTTCCGTGCCTCCCTTGGAGAGGGGCGAAAAGCGTTGAGGCTTCTCACAGCTCAATTATCAAAACGGCGGCGGACAAACTTAAGCGACTCGATCCCGCCGAAGCGACTAAATGTCTGCAAACCCTCGAGTCTGCGCGAGAGCAGCGCAATGTCACCTCATATCGCTTTCCGGCGAGCGGACTTTCGCTCTTTGGCGAAGACCTGATTAGTCTTGAGGAAATGGTTCGCGTGGCACGGCTCTTTACCGAGCTTGCGCAGCTCAATCTCGCTTGCCTCGAAGGAGCTACTAAAAAGCACTTGAAGCAAACCTGTGAGCTTATAGATATTGATGAGATTTGGCGCACGATGCGCTACGAGACATCCACAGCTGACTTAATTGATGACGACGACTACCTGCGGGTCGGCTATTTCCTTAGGCACTACCAAGGTCCAGTTGCCTTGATTGCCCTCGCGACGGAAGGGTTGGTTCAAGACTTTTTTGGCGCTTGGTACGATGAGATAGAACACGGATTCAACCCCGACGAAGGGACCGACCTTTTACTTGATTTGTGGTAGCTAAATGTGAACTTTTGACATTAAAAAACTAGTTTTGCACGAGAGTGAACGCGGCCCGAGCTGTTCAAGCTCAGACCGCGCTCCAATTCTCAATCGCGATGCGATCTACGGTCAATAATAAGAATAACGAACGCGGCAATGGTGCACACGCTCGCTAGAAGCTCGATCATCTCGACCTCTTCGGAAACGGTGCGCCCTTCTTTCCAGACGCGATATAGGGGCCGAATCAAGGGCTGCTCCGCGCGATTCTTCTTCGTTTTTATCGGCGGCAAGTTCGGGAGGCGGCATCGTCCGCGCCTCAGGCGCTTTATGCCCGAGCTAGAATAAGAAATCAATCATTCGGACTTCGATCCTCTCTCACGGTGTCATCACCAAGCGTCTTCTATCGACCCACAGTAATCTCTTCGTCAGTCGCTAACTCTGTGGTCTCACAATTGTCATCCGGCGCTGCTCGATCAACCACGAGAAAGTCAATATCCGCCTCCAGCACCAGCAGGAAATGGTGCCACGTCCCCTTGTCGTAATGCACCCCCTGGCCTCCCTCGGCGCGAAACACGCGGATCGCGGCGGGATCGAACGCCCCCGGCGGCGCGACCGCGACCAGATAGGGCCTTCCGCTCAGGGGCACGAAGGTCTGGCTGCCCAGCGGGTGGCGCTCGAACGTCTTCAGCACCAGCTCGGCCAGCGGCTGGGCGCGGAAGATGCTGATCACCGGCACGCCGCCTTCGTCCGCGACGTCCACTTGCGCCAGCGCGTCGTAGCGGACCGCGTGGCCCTGGTTGATGTCGATCTTCACCGCTGCGTCGCTCGCCTCGATCACCCGGCCGAAGGCTGAGAAGGCCTCGGCGGTCAGCGGTTCCGGCACCATCTTCCGCATCGTCTCTCCTTCGCTTGCCCGGCGGCACGGCACATCCTAGCATCCCCCGACAGGGGGTGCGATTGGACGAACAACATTATCCGCGCGATCTGATCGGCTACGGCGCCACGCCGCCGCACGCGGCCTGGCCGGGCGGGGCGCGGATCGCGGTGCAGTGCGTGCTGAATTA
This sequence comes from Sphingomonadales bacterium, assembly GCA_038255245.1. Classification (GTDB taxonomy): domain Bacteria; phylum Pseudomonadota; class Alphaproteobacteria; order Sphingomonadales; family Sphingomonadaceae; genus Allosphingosinicella. The sequence continues at coordinate 14,256 of JBBSLM010000014.1, read as the reverse complement.
CGAGGAGGGCGCCGAGGCCTGCACGCTGGATGGCGACCGATCTTCAGAAATCTTCCTGTCCGACATCGCCAATGCGCAGCCGGTGCACGGCGCGCGGCATATGAGCATGGAGCAGATTTACGAATATGGCGCGCGCGCCGGGGTGTGGCGGCTGCTGCGGCTGTTCGCGCGTTACGATCTGCCGCTGACCATGTTCGGCGTGGCGCTGGCGATGCAGCGCAATCCGGCGGTGGTGGAGGCCGCGCTGGCGGCCGGGCACGAAATCGCCTCGCACGGCTGGCGCTGGCTCAATTACCAACATGTGCCGGACGCGCAGGAGCGCGCCGACATGGCGCGCGCGATCGAGGTGCATCGTGCGCTGACCGGCGAACGCCCGCTCGGCTGGTATACCGGCCGGACCAGCCCGAACACGCGGCGGCTCGTGGCGGAGGAAGGCGGCTTCCTCTACGATGCGGACGATTATTCCGACGATTTGCCCTTCTGGACGAAGGCCGCCGGCAAGGATCATCTGATCGTCCCTTATTCGCTGGAGACCAACGACATGCGCTTCGCCAGCGCCAACATGCACACCGGGGAGCAATTCGCGGACTATCTCAAGGACACGTTCGACGTGCTGTATGCGGAAGGGCTGGAGAGCCCGAAGATGATGTCGATCGGCCTGCACTGCCGCCTCGCCGGGCGGCCGGGAAAATTGGCCGGGCTCGAGCGGTTCCTGAAACACGCACTCGGCCACCAGGACGTCTGGTTCTGCCGCCGCATCGACATCGCCCGCCACTGGCGCGCCACGCACCCCGCGGCCGCCTGATGTTCGCGGAACTGCGCCAGCTCTACGTGAACCTCGCCCAGCCCCGGCTGGGGGCGGAGGTGGTCGCGGCCACCGACGATTTCTTCGCCGACAAGGCGCGGCTGATCGACCCGGCCGACCCGGTCTTCGTGCCCGGTAAATATGACGCGCATGGCAAGTGGATGGACGGCTGGGAAAGCCGCCGGAAGCGCGTAGAGGGCCACGATTGGTGCATCGTGCGCCTCGGCGCGCCGGGTCTGGTCGCGGGCTTCGAAATCGACACCAGCCACTTCACCGGCAACTACCCGCCCGGCGCGGAGGTGGAGGTCTGCCGCAGCGACGACCTGCTTCCGGGCGAGGATGCCGGGTGGAAGGTTGTCACCCCGCGCCTCTCGCTGAACGGCGACGATCGCATCTATGTGGCGATCGAGCATAAAGACCCCGTCACCCACATCCGCCTGCACATCTTCCCCGACGGCGGCGTGGCGCGGCTGCGCGTCTGGGGCCGGATCGTGAAGGACTGGCGCCAAGTCGGCGCGGATGAGCGGATCGACCTGCTGGCCATGGAGAATGGCGGCCGCGGCATCATCGCCAATGACGAACATTATGGCCGGATCGAAAATCTCACTGCCCCAGGTCGCGGCATCAATATGGGCGACGGCTGGGAGACCAGGCGGCGGCGCGAGGCCGGCCACGATTGGGCGATCCTCGAGCTGGGCGCGCCGGGCCTGATCGACGAGGTGGTGGTCGATACCGCCCATTTCAAAGGCAATTATCCCGACCGCTGCTTCCTGCAGGGCGCGCCCGACGCGAGTGGCACGCCGGATGAGATTGCGACGGCGTCGGAAAGCTGGCCGCTGCTGCTCCCCGAGACGAAACTCGAAGCGGACAAGGTCCACACCTTTCACGGCGGTCTCGCCGACATCGGTCCGATCCGCTTCGTGCGGCTCAACATCATCCCAGACGGCGGCGTCAGCCGGCTGCGGCTGATCGGGCGGGTCGGGCGATGACCGCCTTGTTCGAACATTCCCCCTGGGTGGAGGAACGCGCCGACGCGCGACCATCCTCCGGCGACCGCCACGCCGATTTGATGGCCGTCCTCCACGACGCCATGCCGGACGAACAGCTCGCTTTGATCCGCGCTCACCCTGAACTCGCCGGCAAGGCCGCGATCGACGGCAGCCTCACGCAGGCCAGCGCCGCCGAACAGGCCAGCGCCGGCCTCGACCGCCTCACGCCCGCCGAATTCGACCGCTTCCACGCCCTCAACGCCGCCTATCGCGCGCGCTTCGATTTCCCCTTCATCGTCTGCGTCCGCCTGACCGACAAGGCCGGCATCCTGGCCGCGATGGAGCGCCGCCTCGGCAACGACCGCGACACCGAGATCGCGACCGCGCTGGATGAGATTGGCGAGATCGTCCGGCTGCGGCTGGAGGCGATAGCGTGAGGACGCTCTCCACTCACGTGCTCGACACCATGCATGGCCGGCCCGCCGCGGGCATGGCGGTGGCGTTGAGCGGTCCCGACGGCGAGATCGCGCGCGGGGTCACCAACGAAGACGGGCGCTGCCCCGGCCTCGCGCCCGCCGATTTAGCACCCGGCCGCTACGCGCTGCGTTTCTCCGTCGCCGCTTATTTCCGCGCCGCCGGCGTCGCCCTGCCCGATCCGCCTTTCCTCGACGAGGTCAGGATCGACTTCGGCGTCGCGGCCGATGGCGGCCATTATCACGTGCCTTTGCTCGTCTCCCCCTACGGCTATTCCACCTATCGAGGCAGCTGAGGAGTGGGCGTCGACCTCAATGAATGGCTGAACCTCGCGATCCGCTGGCTGCACATCACCGCCGGCATCGCCTGGATCGGCTCCTCCTTCTATTTCGTCTGGCTGGACAATCATCTGAAGAAGCCGCGCGAGGGCGACGCGTCCGGTGAGCTGTGGTCCGTCCACGGCGGCGGCTTCTACCACAATCAGAAATATCAGGTCGCGCCGGCGACGATGCCGGACGATCTGCACTGGTTCAAATGGGAAGCCTATTTCACCTGGATCAGCGGCTTTTCGCTGCTGGTGCTGGTCTATTATGTCGGCGCGGACAGCTTCCTGCTCGATCCCGGCAAGGCCGATCTGGGCGCGGGGACCGGCATCGCCATCGGTCTCGGCTCGCTGGTGCTGGGCTGGCTGGTCTATGACGGCCTGTGCCGATCCCCAGTGGGCCGCAGCAATATCGCGCTCGGCATCTTCTGGTTCGTCATTCTCGTCTACGCCGCGACGCTGCTCGACAGCCTGCTCAGTTCCCGCGCCGCTTATATGCATATCGGCGCGATCATCGGCACGGCGATGGTCGCCAACGTCTTCGTCATCATCATCCCGAACCAGCGCAAGGTGGTCGCCGATCTGGTCGCCGGCCGCATTCCCGATCCGTCGCTCGGCGCGGCCGCGAAGCAGCGCTCGCTGCACAACAATTACATGACGCTGCCGGTGCTGTTCATCATGATCAGCCCGCATTATCCGCTGACCTATGGCGCCGGGCGGCCCTGGCTGGTGCTGGCCCTGCTCGGCCTGACCGGCGTCGCGGTGCGCCACGTTTTCAACCTGCGCGGGCGCGGCAAGCCGTCCGGGGCGACAGCCGTGCTGGCGACCGCCCTCGCGCTCGCCACCGTCACTTACGTCACGCTCGAAAAGCGGGGCCATGCGGCGCCCGCCCCGGGGGAGGCGCTGACCTATGCGGACGTGCAGCCGATACTGGCCGCCCATTGCGCCAGCTGTCACAATCTGAACCCGCCCCCGAAGGGCGTGGCGTTAGCGACCTACGAGCAGGTCAGGGCCGCGTCGGCGCAGATCAAGGCTGTCTCGGTCGATACGCAGGTGATGCCGATGGGCAATCCGACCCGCATGACGCCGGAAGAACGGCAGCGCCTCGGCGCCTGGATCGCGGCGGGAAGCCCGCGATGACCCGCCTTCGCCAAGGCTCCGGCGGGCGCGTCCGCTTCCTGCTCGACGGCGAGGTCATCGAGGTCGCGGACGTCGACCCGACCGGCAGCGTGCTGGATTACCTACGCTACGATCTGCGCCGCACCGGCACCAAGGAAGGCTGCGCCGAGGGCGATTGCGGCGCCTGCACATTGCTGCTCGGCGAGCTGGACGGCGACGCGGTGAAGTGGCGCGCGGTCAATGCCTGCATCCTGTTCCTGCCGATGCTCGACGGCAAGGCGCTGAAGACGGTCGAGAGCCTCGGCGGCAGCCACCCCGTCCAATGCGAGTTGGTCGCCCGACACGGTTCGCAATGCGGCTTCTGCACACCCGGCTTCGTCATGTCTCTCTACGGCCGCAGCATCGGCGCGGCGGGCACGGAGGGCGTGCCGGTCGGCGACGTGATCGCTGGGAATCTCTGCCGCTGCACCGGCTACGGCCCGATCCTCGCGGCGGGCGAAGCGGTGCCGGTATCGAAGGAAGATGACAGAGCCACCGCCGAGGCGCTCCGGAATCTCCAGCCCGACTACGGGCATCCTACGACCAGCGACGAACTGGCCGACCTGCTGCTCGCTCACCCTGAAACCCGCATCGTAGCCGGGGCCACCGACGTGGGCCTGTGGGTCACCAAGCAGCTTCGTGATCTCGGCCCGACCGTGTTCATCAGCGACATCCCCGACCTGAAGCAGATCGAGGAAACCGCCGACGCGCTGACTCTCGGCGCGGCAGTTCGTTATTCGGAGGCGCGCGAGGCGCTGACCCGCCTGCATCCCGATCTCGGCGAACTGGTCCGGCGGATCGGCGGGGTGCAGGTGTGCAACGCCGGCACGATCGGCGGCAACATCGCCAATGGTTCGCCGATCGGCGACATGCCGCCGGCCCTGATCGCGCTCGGCGCGGAACTGACCCTGCGCCGCGGCAGCGAGCGCCGCACCATCGCGCTCGGGGATTTCTTCCTGAGTTACGGCAAGCAGGACCGCGCGCCCGGCGAATTCGTCGAAAGCGTCCGCATTCCCCGCCCGTCGCCGGACATGCTGATCCGCATCGTGAAGCTGTCCAAACGCTTCGACAGCGACATTTCCGGCCTCTGCGGCGCCTTCGCGCTGCGGATCGAAAGCGGAATCGTCAGCGGGGCGCGTGTCGCCTTCGGGGGCATGGCCGGCATCCCTGCCCGCGCCGAAGGCTGCGAAGCCGCGCTCACCGGCCAGCCCTGGATCGAAGCAACGGTCGAAGCCGCCGCGCAGGCGCTCGCCAGCGACTATACGCCCCTGGACGATCTGCGCGGTTCCGCCGCATATCGCCGCACCGTCGCCGCCAATCTGCTGCGCCGCATCTGGGCAGAGCAAAACGAACCCGTGAGCGTGCTCCATGTCTGAAGGCGCCGTCCACCAGTCGCTGCCGCACGACAGCGCCGGCCTGCACGTCGCCGGCGCGGCCGCCTATGTCGACGATCTTCCCGAGCCGCCCGGCTTGCTCCATCTGGCTTTCGGCCACGCCACCGACGGTCACGCCACCTTGCTCTCGCTCGACCTCGACGCCGTTCGCGCCGCGCCCGGCGTCGTCGCGGTCTTCACCGCCGCCGACATTCCCGGCGAGAATAATGTCGGCCCCGTCGTCCATGACGACCGGCTGCTCGCCGATGGCGAAATCCTCTATCCCGGCCAGCCCCTCTTCCTCGTGGCCGCGACCAGCACCCGCGCCGCCCGCCGCGCCGCGCGGCTTGGCAAGGCTGATACCGAACCCCGCCCCGCCCTCGTCACTATGGCGCAGGCCGCGGATGCCGGGTCGGAAATCGAAGCGACCCAGACCATGGCGCGCGGCGATGCCGACACGGCACTCGACGCCGCGCCCCACCGCCTGACTGGCAATGTCGAAATCGGCGGGCAAGAGCATTTCTACCTCGAAGGCCAGGCCGCCATCGCCACGCCGGGCGAACAGAGCCAATTGCACATCCTGAGTTCCACCCAGCACCCGAGCGAGGTCCAGCATCTCATCGCCAAGCTGCTTTGCCTCAGCCACGCCGACATCACCGTCGAAGTCCGCCGCATGGGCGGCGCGTTCGGCGGCAAGGAGACGCAGGCCGCTCCGTTCGCCGCTGCCTGTGCGCTGGTGGCCGCAAAGACCGGCCGCCCCGCCAAATTCCGCGCCGATCGCGACGACGACATGAACTTCACCGGCAAGCGTCACGACTTCGCCGCCGACTACGATGTTGGCTTCGACGGTGACGGCCGCATCACCGGCATTCGCCTCACCCTCGCCTCCCGCTGCGGCGCGACCACCGACCTCTCGCCCGCGATCAACGACCGGGCGATGTTCCACGCCGACAATTGCTATTTCCTGCCCGCGGTCGAGATCGTCTCGCACCGCCACAAAACGCACACCGTCTCCAACACCGCCTTTCGCGGCTTCGGCGGGCCGCAGGGAATGATGGCGATCGAGCGGGTGATGGACGCGATCGCCGCGCAGCTCGATCTCGATCCGCTGGCTGTACGTCAGGCCAACCTGTACGGCCCCGGCCGCGACCTGACGCCCTACCACATGCAGGTCACGGACAATGTCGCGCCCGAATTGATCGCCGAGCTCGCGGCCACCGCCGGCTACGAAGCGCGCCGCGCCGAGATTGCCGCGTTCAACTCCAGCCACAATGTCCTGAAGAAGGGCCTCGCCCTTACTCCGGTCAAATTTGGGATCAGCTTCACGACGACGCATCTCAATCAGGCTGGCGCCTTGGTGCTGGTTTATGCCGACGGCTCGATCCACCTCAACCATGGCGGTACCGAGATGGGCCAGGGGCTGAACATCAAGGTCGCGCAGGTCGTCGCCGACGTCTTCGCCGTCCCCATCGAGGCGGTGAAAATCTCCGCCACCCGCACCGACAAGGTGCCCAACACCTCCGCCACCGCCGCTTCGTCCGGCACCGATTTGAACGGCATGGCCGCCCGCAACGCGGCGCTCACGATCCGCGACCGGCTCGCCGCCCTCGCCGCCACCATCTTCGGCTGCGCGGCCGAGGAGGTCGCCTTCACCCGCGACGGCGTCACCGGCAACGGCCAGAGCTGCGCGTTCGACGATCTCTGCCGCCGCGCCCACCTCGCCCGCGTCTCGCTCGCCGCGACCGGGTTCTACGCGACGCCCGACATCGGCTACGACCGCGCCAGCCATCGCGGCCGGCCGTTCCTCTATTTCGCTTACGGCGCCGCCTTGAGCGAAGTCGTGATCGACACGTTCACCGGCGAGCATAAGGTCGTCGCGGTCGACATCCTCCACGACGTTGGCCGCTCGCTCAATCCGGCGATCGATCTTGGCCAGATCGAGGGCGGCTTCATCCAGGGCATGGGCTGGCTGACGACGGAAGAGCTGGTCTATGACGACCGCGGCCGGCTGCTCACCCACGCACCCTCCACCTACAAGATTCCGACCGCCAATGATCGCCCGCAGCGGATGGAGATCGCGATCTGGGAACGCGGCGAAAATGCCGAGCCCACCATCCACCGCTCCAAGGCCGTAGGCGAACCGCCGCTCATGCTCGCCATCTCCGTCTTCTCGGCGCTCACGCAAGCCGTCGCCGCCGCCGCGCCGGGCAAGGGCTTGCCGAACCTCGACGCCCCCGCCACCCCCGAACGCATCCTCGCCGCGATCGACGAGCTCCGGACCCGCAATGGCTGACTGGACCGCCCACGCCCGCGCGGCGCTGGCGCAGGGGCCCGCCGCCTTGGTCACCATCCTCGCCACCGAAGGCTCCGCCCCGCGCGGACCCGGCGCGCGCATGGTCGTGACCAAAACCGGCTTAGCGGGATCCATCGGAGGCGGCGCGCTCGAACATCAGGCGATGCAGCAGGCGCGGGCTATTCTCGCGCTGGAGCCGGGCAGTTGGCGCATACAGGATTACCCGCTCGGGCCTTTGCTCGGCCAATGCTGCGGCGGCCGGGTGCGGCTGCTGGTGGAGCGGCTGGAATCCGTGCCCGAAAGCGGGGGACTGTTTGAAGTCAGATTGTCGAAGCGCGTCGAACGTCAGCCGCTCCCCGGCGAAGGCCGGGGCGCAGAACTAACGGAACGGCTGGACCCCGGCCTACGCCGGGGAGCGATAGGCGCTCGCGGTCCACTCCCCGAACCGGGCACAGGCTTCATCGAACCGGCCGACACCGTCCGCCGCCCGTTGCTGATGTTCGGCGCCGGCCATGTCGGCCGCGCCATCGCCGCCAAGGCCGAGGGCCTGCCGCTTCACCTGGCCTGGTTCGACACCCGTCCCCAAGCCGCGGAGGCTTCGGGCGTCGCGCTGGCTAGCGAGGACGAATTGGTCGCCACCGCCCATGCCGCACCCGCCGATGCGGCCATTCTGATCCTCACCCACGACCACGCGCTGGATTATCGCCTGGCCGCCGCCGCGCTCGCCGGAAACGCCGCATTCGTCGGCCTGATTGGCTCGCGGACCAAGCGCGCCCGCTTCCTGTCGCGGCTGGCAAAGGACGGCGTGGACCCGGCGCGGCTGACCTGCCCGATCGGCCTGCCTGGCATCGACGGCAAGGAACCGGACGTGATCGCCATCGCCGCCTTGGCGCAATTGCTTGCTTTGGGGAGGCCCGCATGAAGGCGTTTCGCGGCGAAATACTGAGCGTGCCGGTCGACCCGCAGGCGGCGGGCCGCGACGCGATCCGGCATTATGAGGACGGGCTGCTCGTGGTGGAAGACGGCCTCGTCCTCGCCTGCGGCCATCATGACGCGCTCGTGGAGCAGTTCGCCGAGGCCGAGGTCGAGAAGCTCGCCGGCCTGATCGTCCCGGGCTTTGTCGATGCCCACGTCCATTACCCGCAAATCGGCTGCATCGCCTCGCATGGGGAACAGCTCATGCAATGGCTTGAGCGGCACATCTTCCCCGCCGAAATGGCCTTCGCCGACCGCGCCCATGCCGAGGCGGTCGCTGCCTTCTTTCTTGACGAACTGCTCCGCCACGGCACGACCAGCGCGTTGGTCTTCGCCACAGTTCACGCCGGTTCGGTCGATGCTTTGTTCGAGGCCGCGCTCCAGCGCGACATGCGGATCGTCTCGGGCAAGGTGCTGATGGATTTGGGCCCCGAAGGGCTGCGCGATAGTGTCGAAGCCGGCCGTGCCGACACCGAGGCGCTGATCGCCCAGTGGCGCGGCCGCGGCCGCCTCGGCTATGCGGTCACCCCGCGCTTCGCACCCACCTCCAGCGCCGAGCAGCTGGCCAGCGCCGGCCAGATCCTCGCGGCGCATCCGGAGGTGATGATGCACACCCATCTGTCCGAAAACCCGGGCGAAATCGCTTATGTCGCCGAGCGTTTCCCGGAGGCGAGCGACTATCTCGACGTCTACGCCCGCTTCGGCCTGGTCGGCCCGCGCTCGGTCTTCGCCCATTGCGTCCATTCGGATGCCAGCGCGCTGCGACGGATGGCCGAGGCCGGGTCCGGCATCGCCTTCTGCCCGACCAGCAACATGTTCTTAGGGAGCGGCCTGTTCGACCTCGCCGCCGCCGACCGGCACGGGGTGAAGGTCGGCATCGGCACCGATGTCGGCGCGGGCACGACCCTGTCCATCCTCCATACGCTCGGCGAGGCCTATCGCACCTGCCAGTTGCGCGGCGCCAGCCTCGATCCCTTCCGCGCGCTCCACCTCGCCACTGCCGGCGGGGCGCGGGTGATCGGCATCGGCGACAAGGTCGGCGGGCTGCTGCCCGGCCAGGAAGCGGATTTCGTCGTCCTCGACGAGCAGGCCACGCCCCTCCTCGCGCGCCGCTGCGCGAACGCGTCACTGCACGACCGGCTGTTCGCTTTGCAGGTGCTCGGCGACGACCGCGCCATCGCGGCTACCCATCTGCGCGGCAACAGGGTCTAGACTAGGCCTGCTGGCGGCACTTCATCAGCGGCTGGATGCGCGTGCCGAAATTCTCCGTCCCCTCGATGAAATCGTCGAAGGTCAGCAGCACGCCGCCGGTGTTCGGCACCGTGCTCACCTCGTCCAGCATCCGCGCGACGCTTTCGTAGGAGCCGACCAGCGTCCCCATGTTGAGGTTCACCGCGCTCTCCTTGTCGGCGAGCTGGCGGACGTTGGTCGTCGATGAGGTCTTGTCCGCCGCGCCCTGCGTGCCCAGCCAGGCGACCGCTTCCTCGTCGACGCCCTCGCGATAGTGGATCCATTTCTCCATCGCCTCCTCGTCCGTCTCGGCGGCGATCACCATGAAGAGGGCGTAGATTTTCACGTCGCGGCCGGTCTTCGCGGTCGCGGCCATCAGCCGTTCGTTGTTGGGCGCGAAGGCGGTCGGCGTGTTGACGCCCTTGCCGAGGCAGAAGGCATAGTCCGCATATTGGGCCGAGAAAGCCAGGCCCTCGTCCGACGAGCCCGCGCAGATGATCTTCATCTCGCCTGTCGGAAGCGGGCGGACGCGGCAATCCTCCATCTGGTAATAATCGCCCTTGAAGTCGGAGACGCCGGTCTCCCAAAGCTCGCGCAGGATGTGGGCATATTCGCCGAGCATCTGGTAGCGATTTCGGAAATGCTCGTCGCCCGGCCATAGCCCCATCTGGCTATATTCAGGCCGCTGCCACCCGGTGATCAGATTGAGCCCGAAGCGGCCGTGGCTGATCGAATCGATCGTGTTGCACATGCGCGCGCAGAAGGCGGGCGGGATGACCAGCGTCGGGCAGGTCGCGTAGATTTTGATCTTGCTCGTCACCGCGGCGAGCCCCGCCATCAGCGTAAAGCTCTCCAGATTATGCTCCCAGAATTCGGTCTTCCCGCCGAAGCCGCGCAGCTTGATCATGGAGAGCAGGAAATCGACGCCATATTTCTCGGCGCGGACCGCAATCTCCTTATTGAGGTCGAAGCTCGGCATATATTGCGGGCTGTTCTCGCTGATCAGCCAGCCATTGTTGCCGATGGGCACGAAGATGCCGACTTCCATGTCTGTCACTCCTCAATGGTGCTTTCGCCCGCCAGCCAGGGCAGGACGCGATCGTAAAAATCCTCGGGCTCGGTGATATTGCTGGCATGGCCGCCGCTGAATTGCAGCATGCGGCTATGATTGGGCAGCAACTCGCAAAGATCGCGCGTGCAGTGATGCGGCACCAGAGCGTCGTCCGCCGTTGCGAGCACGAGTACCGGTGAGGTGACCGCTCGCAACGTCTCACCGGGATGCCAAGCGCGCACCGCCGCGATCCTCTTCTCGATCGTCTCGCTGCCGGGGAAATGCGCGAGATGCTCGACCGCCTCAACGTCGAGCCGGTCCGAATGAACCGAGATCCAATCGGGCGGGAACAGGAAGATCGGCTGGGCGCGCAGATAGGCTTCTGGGCCGCTTCCCCGCAGCAACGCCAACCGCGTGTCGAAGCAGCGCTCCGTATAGGGATCGAGCACGGCCCAGCCATTGACGACCACGAGCCGGTCCACCCGCTCCGGCGCCGCGCGGGCGAGTGCAAGCCCGATCATCCCGCCAAGCGCATGGCCGAGGATATGCGCCCGCTTGACGCCGAGCGCGTCCATCAAGCCCAGCAGGTCCGCCGCCATGTCCTCGATCGAGACCGTATCCGGCAGCGCACGGTCGCTCCGACCCGTCCCGCGATGATCGTAAAGCAGCACCCGGTAGCGAGCCGCGAAGACGTCCAGATTGGGGAGCCAATAGGCCCCGGAGCCGCCCAGCCCAGCCGAAAGGATCAGGAGCTCGCCATCCTCCGGCCCATGCCATTCATAATAAAGCCCGGCGGCGTGCGGCATCAGCCGATATGCGCCACGCTGGCGATCTCGACGACCAGCCCGGGCTTCACCAGCCCGCACTGGATGCAATAGCGGGCCGGTTTGTTGCCGGGAAAATACTCCGCATAGACCGCGTTCATCGCCGGATAATGGGCCCAGTCGGTCAGGAAGATGTGGTTGAACGCCACATCCGCCATCGTCGCGCCCGCGGCCTCCAGCGTGATTTTGATCGTGTCCAGCACATGCCGGGTCTGCGCCTCGGCATCGTTCGGATGCAGCACCGTCCCGCCCGGCCCGAGCGCCAGCGTGCCCGACACATAGACCGTGCCATCCGCTTTCGTGCCGGCCGAGTAAGGCGCGATGGGGGTTGGGAATTGTGGCGGGTTGATCGGTTCGAACGGCATCAGTGTCTCTCCTTAATCCAAACCCGTTCGGGCTGAGCTTGTCGAAGCCCTCACTTTTCCACGACCCGCAGCAAAGAAGGAGGACCCTTCGACAAGCTCAGGGCGAACGGTGACGGGGGTTTCGGCCGTTTCACTCTAGTCTTCTCCGATCTGGCCGAACGTGCCGCAGAAATCGGCGACGGTGGAGACCCAGCCGAAGAATTTCTCGACATTGTAGACGCTCGCCGCCTGCAGAAACTCGGGGCCCAGATGGTGGGTCGCGTCCTCCAGCATCACCCCGAAATATTCGAGGTGGAAGCCATCCCGCAGGGTGCTCTCGACGCACACATTGGTGGCGATGCCGACGAAGACGAGGTTGCGAATGCCGCGCGAGCGCAAAGTGCTGTCGAGCCCGGAATTGAAGAAGGCGCTGTAGCGGCTTTTGGGCAGGACGATGTCACCCGGCTGCGGCGCCAGCGCGTCGACCAAGGCATAATCCCAGCCGCCCTTGGCCAGCAACTTTCCCTGCAATTCGGGCCGCGCCCGCATCACTTTCAGCGCGTTCGACTTGTGCCAATTGGGAGAACCCGGCCCGCCCGCCTCGATATAATCCGCATCCCAGCCATTCTGCAGGTAGACGATCGTCACACCCGCGCCGCGTGCCGTGTCCAGCACCTTGGCGATCTGTCCGATCGTCCCGGCCGCGCCCGAAATATCGAAGCCCGCCTGATCGACATAGCCGCCGGGCGAGGCGTAGGCATTCTGCATGTCGATGACGATGACCGCGGTCTCGTCGGCCGACACACGGATCGGCTCGGGGCGCGCGGGCAGGGTCACCACTCGCCCCCGCGATCCGCCCGCCTCCACCGTCATGCCGACCCCTCCAATCGGCGACTGTTCGCCCTTTGCCGGGTCAAGGCAAGTCCCGGGGCCAGGGGCCGGCATGGACGAACGCGCTTTGCGGCTTGCGGTCCGAAGGGAATTCGCGGGCGCGCTGCTTTTCGTCGAGCTGTGCGGGGTCCCCGATCCGGCCGATCACGCAGGCGGCATTGAGCTGGTAACGCTCCGGCAAGCCCAGTTCGGTCCGCGCCTGCTCGATCTCGATGCCGGACATGCCGTGGGCGTGATAGCCCATCCGCGTCGCTTGCAACGCCAGGCTGACCCAGGCAGCGCCCGTATCGAAGGCATGGGTGGACGATGGCTTCGGCTTGCCCTCGCGGTCGGTCGCCGGAGTCGTGTCGGAAATGATGTAGACCAGCACCGAAGCGGTGTGCGCCCAGGCCTGGTTGAAGGGCACGAGCAGCGACAGGAAACGCTGCCAGCTGGGATCGCCGCGCTTGGCATAAAGGAAATGCCAGGGCTGCGAATTGAAGGCCGACGGCGCCCAGCGCGCCGCCTCGAACATCGCGTGCAGATCGGCATCCGGAAGCTCGGAGCCGTCAAAGGCGCGCGGCGACCAACGGTCGAGGAAAAGCGGGTCGATGGGATGATGCGGGGTGCGAACGGTCACGCTGCTGGCTCCTGATGGCTGCGCCGCCTGTCCGCGAAATCGCTCGAATGGACAATCGATTTCGGTGCTGTCCGACCGCTATGGCCCGGACACAAAAAAGCCGCCCGAAGGCGGCTTTCTTGTTGGTTGCGGGGGTAGGATTTGAACCTACGACCTTCAGGTTATGAGCCTGACGAGCTACCGGGCTGCTCCACCCCGCGCCAACTTAGCTGAGCCGCTCGGCGGCACGCTACATGCGTGCCGCTGGGCGCTCTCAGCCCAAGACGACAAAGCCGCCGCTCGGTTTCCCGGCAGCGGCTTGTCTAACAATGTGAATGGGTTTCCCGTGCGCGGCGCCGGCTACAAAGCCTGGCGACGACCTACTCTTCCATCGCTTAAGCGATAGTACCATCGGCGCAGTCTGGTTTCACGGCCGAGTTCGGGATGGGATCGGGTGGGTCACAGACGCTATAGCCACCAAGCTATGAAGCCGGCGCCGCGTACGGGGTTGTTCTAGAAATCGTGCACAATGTAATCATCTGGCTGAGCCACGATCATCCGAAGCATCGTTACAATGCTGTCGATGACAGTGTGACTCTCAAGCGCGAATAGGACAATTAGGACCGGTTAGCTCCACACGTTACCGTGCTTCCACATCCGGCCTATCAAGGTCGTGGTCTCCGACCGTCCTAAGAAATCTTATCTTGAGGGAGGCTTCCCGCTTAGATGCTTTCAGCGGTTATCCCGTCCATACATAGCTACCCTGCTGCACCGTTGGCACGATGACAGGTCCACCAGAGGTATGTTCAACCCGGTCCTCTCGTACTAGGGTCAACTCCTCTCAAATTTCGACGCCCACGGCAGATAGGGACCAAACTGTCTCGCGACGTTCTGAACCCAGCTCACGTACCACTTTAATTGGCGAACAG
>JBBSLM010000013.1:0-18831 GCA_038255245.1 Sphingomonadales bacterium | reverse complement strand
GCGTTCGCGCTGCGCGCCGCCCAGGCCCGCTCCAGCTCAGCCGTCATCCCCTCCTGCATCCGCGCCAGCACCGCCGCCCTGCTCTCCCCGCGCCGATAGTCCCAGCTCGCGGGCAGCACGGTCCCTTCCTCCGGCACCGCGATTTCGCCGGTCAGTTCCTCCGCGGCCATCAGCCTTTCGTGCACCAGCACCGACGCCAGCCCCTCGGGGATCGTCACCGCCCGGCGGACCGTGCGTCCTTCCTCCAGCGTCGCGAGATGCTGCGACCAGCCGTCTTGCGGATAGAATTCATATTCCCCCGCCTGGATCGCCCCGCCGCCGCCCATCATCTGCGCAAGCAAGGTGAAGCGTCCGGCGGAGGAAATCACCCCCGCCGCCTCCAGCCGCTCCGCTGCCCGCGTCAGTGTGTCGCCCGGCTCGATGCTGACCGCGACCGGCTGAGCGCCCTCCGGCCGCTCCTGCGCGAACCAGGGGCTGACAAATGCGCTGACCGCGATCGCAAACGCGACCACCAGGCCAACGGCGATATGCCACCGCCATCTGATCAGCGGCTTCAGGCGCTTCGCGACCGGCTTTGGCGGCGCGGGCGGCGTCTTTTCGGGAGTGTCAGTCACGAGCGGACAACGTTTCCGCCGCTGTTTAGTCCACCGCTTTCATGATCAGCGACGCATTCGTCCCGCCGAAGCCGAAGCTGTTGTTCAGCACCGCCTTTACCTCCCGCTGCTTCGCGACATGCGGCACCAGATCGACACCCTCGGTACCCTCGTCCGGATTGTCGAGGTTCAGCGTCGGGGGCACGATCTGGTCGCGGATCGCCAGGATGCAGAAGATCGCCTCCACCGCCCCGGCGCCGCCGAGCAGATGCCCGATCGCCGATTTGGTCGAGCTCATCGAAACCTTGCCGATCGCGTCGCCGAACAGGCTGCGGACCGCGCCCAGCTCGATCGTGTCGGCCATGGTGGAGGTGCCGTGCGCGTTGATATAATCGATGTCGGAAGGCTGCATGCCGGCCTTCTTCAGCGCCATCTGCATCGCGCGATAGGCGCCCGATCCTTCCGGATGCGGCGCGGTCACGTGGTGCG
The DNA here is from genome assembly GCA_038255245.1 of Sphingomonadales bacterium. Classification (GTDB taxonomy): domain Bacteria; phylum Pseudomonadota; class Alphaproteobacteria; order Sphingomonadales; family Sphingomonadaceae; genus Allosphingosinicella. The sequence goes on along the minus strand of JBBSLM010000013.1, from coordinate 17,749 downwards.
CGTCGCCCGACAGGCCGTAGCCCACCACCTCGGCGTAGATTTTCGCGCCGCGCGCCTTGGCATGCTCATATTCCTCGAGCACCACCACGCCCGCGCCTTCCCCCATGACGAAGCCGTCCCGGTCCTTGTCATAGGGCCGGCTCGCCTGCTCGGGGCGGTCGTTAAAGGTCATGTTGAGCGCCCGCGCCTGCGCGAAGCCGGCAACGCCGATCGGGCAGATCGTCGCTTCCGCCCCGCCGGCCAGCATGATGTCGGCATCGTCGTCGCGGATCATCCGCGCCGCGTCGCCGATCGAATGCGCGCCCGTTGAACAAGCCGTGACGACCGCATGGTTAGGCCCCATCAGGCCGTATTTGATCGAAACCTGACCCGAAATCAGGTTGATCAGCCGTCCGTGCACGAAGTGCGGACTGACCCGGCCAGGCCCCTTTTCGGCCAGCAGCAAACTCTCGCTTTCGATCCCCGGCAGGCCGCCGATGCCCGAACCGATCGAAACGCCCGCGCGCAGCCGAGTCGCTTCGTCCATTTCGGTCAGGCCGGCATCCTCGATCGCCTGTCCGGCTGCGTCGAGGCCGAAGATGATGAACGGATCGACCTGCCGCTGGATCTTGTGATCGACGCGCTTGGAAGGATCGAAGCCATATTCGTGATCGGCAGGCTTCACCTCGCACGCGATCGTGCACTTCTGGTTCGACGCATCGAAATGCGTGATCGGCCCAGCCCCGCTTTTCGAGGCCAGGATGTTGCGCCAGCTTGTCTCGACGTCTCCGCCCAACGGAGTGACCAGCCCAAGCCCGGTTACGACAACACGGCGCATTTCACGTCTCCAAAATGTGGAACAGGCCCAGCCCATATGGGCCGAGCCTGTCCTGAATTCACGTCTTCGACAGGCTCAAGCCCGGATCGGGCAGAGCAGGCTCGAGCCGATCGGCTCAGCCCTTATTCTTGTCGATATACTCGATCGCGTCGTTAACAGTGGCGATCTTCTCGGCCGCATCGTCGGGGATCTCGACGCCGAACTCTTCCTCGAACGCCATGACCAGCTCGACGATGTCGAGGCTGTCCGCGCCGAGATCATCGATGAAGCTCGCTTCTTCGGTCACCTTGTCGGCATCTACGCCCAGGTGCTCGACCACGATCTTCTTCACGCGATCGGGGGTATCGCTCATAGAAATTCCTCCAGCTTGTATCTTGGCATCCGCCCTAGCCGCACGAACGGGGGATGCGCAAGTGGGGCCCGCGCGGCCAATCGCAACCCTATTCAGTCGCGGGCAGGCCACGCCGGACGCGCTCGATAATGATCAAGGTACCGACATAATTGCCGACTTTCGCGGGATGCGCATTGAGCGGTCCGGCTGGGACACCTCCCGCGATCAACTCCTGGCCCATCGCTTCGCCGTCCTGTGCTGTGATTCGCAGGCTCGTCCGGCGCGCATTGCCCTGCCGCTGGAACCAGCGGTCGACCAGCCGCGTGTCGATACCCAACCGGCCAAGTTCGGCGCCCATCTCGATCTGCGCGACCCGTGCCATCGCGACGGTCAGCGCATCGACCGGCGCCTGGGCACCCGCCGCGCAACTCTCGACATGCTGGACCATCCGGCCGACCAGCGCCTGCTCCGGGCTGCGTCCTTCACGCAAGCTCCCTGCCACGCCCTGGCGATCGACAGCAGGGGTCCGGCCAGCGGCACACTCGCCGATCGTGATGGCATTGCTCGCGGGCTGTATCGCCAGCAAAAGGGCGGTGAGCGTGGCGATCATCGTCGGTAACTCCCAGCAGCGGTTGCGCTCAGATCATCGCCATCCCGCCATTCACATGCAAGGTGGCCCCGGTCACATAACCCGCCTCGCGACTGGCAAGATAGACCGCCGCCGCCGCGATGTCGCTGCCGCTGCCGAGCGCCCCGGTCGGAATCCGCCCCAGCAAAGCCTCACGCTGCGCGTCCGGCAGCGCGTCGGTCATCGCCGACTGGATGAAGCCCGGCGCGATCGTGTTCACGGTGATGCCGCGGCTGCCAACTTCCTGCGCCAGCGCCTTGGACAGGCCGATCAGCCCCGCCTTGGACGCGGCATAATTGGCCTGCCCCGGATTGCCGGTGACGCCCACGACCGACGTGATCGAGATAATCCGCCCGAACCGCGCCCGCATCATCGGCTTCAGCGCCGCCCGGCTGAGCCGGAAGGCGGCCTCCAGATTGACCCGGATGACCGAGTCCCATTCCTCATCCTTCATCCGCATCGCCAGATTGTCGCGCGTGATGCCGGCATTGTTGATCAGTATGTCGAGCTTCCCGAGCTTCTCCACCGCCGCCGGCACCAGGGCATCAACCGCCGCGGCGTCGGACAGGTTGCACGGCAGCACCACATGGTCCCCGCCCATGTCGCCCTGCACCGCCTTCAGCGCATCCTCCCGCGTCCCCGAAAGCGCCACCCGGGCCCCCTGCCCCGCCAACGCCTTGGCAATCGCCGACCCAATGCCGCCAGAGGCGCCGGTCACGAGGGCGGTCATTCCGGTAAGGTCGAACATGGGTCAGGCTCCTGGAGGACGAAAAATAGAATGGGCTCACGCCAAGCCGCAAAGGCGCAAAGAGACTCTGCCCATTTCGCGCGCGGCGCTTTCCCTTTCAAGGCTGTCATGAAGGCGCTGCGCGCAGGAAGAACTCAGCCTTTCGCGTCTTTGCGACTTTGCGGCTTGGCGTGAGCCCATTCCTCCTGACTTTTCTAAATCTCCCGAACCAGCGCGTCGATATCGTCCATCGTCACCACGCTGGTCACATTCACATCCGGCGCGATGCGCTTGACCATCGGGCTGAGTACCTTGCCGCCCCATTCGACGAAGTGCGTCACCCCCGCCGCCGCCATCGCCGCGACGCTTTCGCGCCAGCGGACCATGCCGGTCACCTGGGCGACCAGCAGGCGGCGGATTTCGTCGACGTCAGACACCGGCACCGCCGTCACATTGGCATAGACCGGCACCACCGGCGCGCCGATCGCGGTCTCGCCCAACGCCTGCGCCATCCGGTCCGCGGCTGGCTGCATCAACGGGCAATGGAAAGGCGCGGAGACTGGCAGCAGCAGCGCCCGCTTCGCGCCCTTCTCCTTGGCGATCACCAGCGCCCGCTCGACCGCGCCGCGATGCCCCGAAATCACAACCTGCGACGGATCATTGTCGTTGGCGACCGTGCAGACCTCGCCCTCGGCGGCGGCGTCGGCAATCGCCTGCGCCAGCGCCAGATCGGCGCCGAGCAGAGCCGCCATAGCCCCCACGCCGACCGGCACCGCCTCCTGCATGGCCGTGCCGCGCAGCCGCAGCAGCCGCGCCGTGCTGGCAAGATCGACGGACCCCGCCGCGCACAGTGCGCTATATTCTCCCAAACTGTGCCCGGCCACGAAATCCGCCTTCGTGGCAAGGTCAATCCCGGACGCCCGCAAGGTCGCAATCGCATTCGCCATGATCGCCGGCTGCGCATTGGCGGTGAGCGTGAGGTCCTCGATCGGCCCCTGCGCCATCAGCGCCGAGAGCTTCTGCCCCAGCGCCTCATCGACCTCGGCCAGCACATCCCGAGCCTCCCGGCTCGCCTCGGCCAGCGCCTGGCCCATGCCGACCGCCTGGCTGCCCTGCCCCGGAAAAATGAACGCGCGCATGATGGACTCCTTCTTCGGGCGCGCTGGTAGGGAGAGGCGCGCGGGACGGCAAGCGAAGCTCAGACCCGATAATTTACGCCCAGGGCGACCTCCACCAAGTCGCCCGACCTAGCGAGTCACAACTCGCCATGCCTCTCTCCAAAATCCACGATCGTCCAAGGCTTGCGTCGAATTGAGTTGTATTATGAAGGGCCGTCCGCGGCGACAGCCCCATTCATGGAGATGATAGCGAGCATGAGAATTTGGAATGAACGACGAATTCGGATCGATCGTGCAATATTCTCGTAGCGCCGCGTCGCCAACGCGGGACGTGATCGGAGCCGCGCATTCCGTGCCGTGCATGCTCACGGCAAGACAAGCCAGCATCTGCCCGTTTCGACACCGCCAGCTTAGCGTTTCATAGTCCTCGGTCGCGCCCATGCGCCGTCTAAGCCACGCCGGGGTTTCCTCGCTACGGTAGCGCGGTCCTGGGCGGTCTACGGTGCCTGCAGCCCGGCAATAAGCGATGGGGTCCACATACGTCGTCCGCGCCTGATTTCCCCGCCGACGCTGCTTATCTTGCTGGACGGCGGTGAGCGGGCCTGGCGACGAATTAGCAGAGACACCCGGAAGATTCCCAAGCGCCACTACCACTGCAATCGAAAGAAAAGACATATTCCCCCCTCCAAGTAGACTGATCTCCCCAGACCGATGCAGGTCGCGTCAGGCTCAGCATCCGGACGAACATAAGAGGCGGCTTCCACTTCCTTCCGATACGACGCTCAGGCGCGCCGAACACGAGGTTGTGGGAATTTCTCGCCCCTCATTGCCGAGCGGGACTGCAACCCCGAGCCGGGCGAGTGTCTGTTGGACCTGTGTGGGAGGATCGCTGAAGATCAGGCCGTAATCCGTAGTCTCCCACCCATTTTGCGCGAACAGGCTAACTACGGTCAGACCATTCCACACCACGGGCTGGCTCATCCGAGCCGCCGAATCGATGACGTGAGAGTCCGTGTCGCGCTGACCACCCTCATGCGCCCTAGGCGTGATTCGCATCCCAGCGAGAATAAGCGGGCGGCGTATCCGTGAGAGACGATCGGCCAGCATCTGGTCGAACGCCGCGTCGAGCTGCGGCGAAAAGCTGCAAATGGGATTGGTCGTGAAGCGCAACGGTGAGCTGATGTCAGTCGCACCCGCCCGGCTTGAGGCCAGCGCTTCCCAGTGGGCCACCGACAAACCAAGCCGGCGCCGGATGCTGTCGAACCGGAGCCGCTCTCCGGACTGGGGATAACGCACATCGAGGATGCGCCAGCCTTCATGCTCCCGGATCAGGAGGAAACGCACGGTGCTCGTTTGCGGCGGAGCGGCGAGCGGGAAATCGAAGCTGACGTCCACAAGAGCGCGCCCGTCCACTTCCGAGATGATGCGAATGTTGGTGACCCTCAGCCCGCCTGAATCCTGACAATTGCAGACCGGATCGAAATCGTACGTGTGGCCGCCGTCGGCATTATACGCGCGCATCCAGGCACTGCGCGTTTCTGATGCAAGCAGCGGTTTCCAGTCGAACGAAGGCTGTTGATCACTCGCTAGGCGAGCGTAGAGATCGCGCAGGAAACGCTCCGCTTCGCCCTGTGGTCTGCCGCTTGCGGTGCCTAAACGACCAACTGACGCCCATCCCCCCGCCGGTGCCGTCAAATACCGGCAGTTCACGAAAAACCGCACCTGCCTGGCCCGCATGCATTCGCACCACGCCCCATCGACGCTCAGCACTATAACCTCGTCGCCCACCCGCAACGAACCCAGGGTCGCGTGCTGTGTCCCCGGCCCCGCCCGCATGTTCACCGCGCCAGTCGCGCGAGCGGTGGTAATAGTCGGCGCTGAAGCGGCCGGCTCCGGCGACGCGGCGGTCTCAATCGGCTGGGCCGCCACGCCTGCACCCGCCAGCGCGCCACATCTCAAGCCGCGCCGGGCAATCTCCCGCTCGATATTGTCGAAGGTTCGCCCTCGGGTCTGCACAAATGTCGTGGACGCGTGGCAGAGGTTAACGTCCTCCACCCGACGCATGTCCGCATCGCTCAAGTCCTTTATGAATAGAGGAGAGCGAGTGCAACTGGTGACGGCGAGAGCGCCAGCGACCAGAGTCAACAAAATCGTCAGGCGAGATCGAAGCATGTGCTACCCCCCGGCGCGAGTCTTCCTAAGGACGCAGGATGCACAGGCAAGCTCGACTTGCAAGCGACGGATTGGAGGAGCCCCCTCACATACCAACACCTATCCCGCCCGCGGCTTCTCTCCGGTTTTCCTACAGCATCGCATCCTGATATAATTGCTGGATGCCTTGCTTTACCCCTTGCCCAAGCCGCATTTCGCTGCTCGCGCCAGCGTCGCCGCTTCCGCGAAAAGTGTGGCCGAACGCTCCACTGGAATCATTGGGCTTTCTCGCCCGTTCATGGGGAAGTTTGGCGACTTTGAACTTTTCGCCTCACCCTTGCCTTTTCACCGGCTTTCCGCCATGTGCCCCGCTTCCCGCGCTCCGAGCGCAGGAACCACTACCAAGACGACAGCCGGAGGGGCGTCCGCAATGGGCGGCGTCAGCGATCGGCCAATATGAAGGAAGACGCGAACATGCCGCTCTATGAGCATGTGTTTCTCGCGCGTCAGGATCTGGCCCAGGGCCAGGTCGATGCGCTGGCGGAAACCGCTACCAAGATCATCACCGACAATGGCGGCACGATCGTCAAGACCGAGACCTGGGGCCTGCGCAATCTGGCCTATCGCATCGCCAAGAACCGCAAGGCGCATTACGTCCTGCTCGATTTCGACGCGCCGCCCGCGGTGGTCGCCGAGCTGGAGCGCCAGACCCAGATCAACGAAGACGTCATCCGCTACATGACGCTCAAGGTCGATGCGCATGAAAGCGGCCCGTCCGTGATGATGCGCCGCGGCGAGCGCGACCGTGAGCGCGGCGACCGCGATCGCGGCGACCGTGGCGGCTTTGGCGGCGATCGTGACCGTGGAGATCGCGGCGACCGTGGTGATCGTGGCGACCGCGCCCCGCGCCCGCGCCGTGACGAAGAAGTGGAGGCGTAACTCATGGCTCGTGCATTTTTCCGCCGCCGCAAGTCCTGCCCCTTTTCCGGCAAGGACGCCCCCGTCATCGATCACAAGGACGTCCGCTTGCTGCAGGGCTTCGTGTCCGAGCGTGGCAAGATCGTGCCAAGCCGCATCACCGCGGTGTCGGCCAAGAAGCAGCGCGAACTCGCCCAGGCGATCAAGCGCGCGCGTCACCTGGGCCTTTTGCCCTACGTCGTGAAATAAGGAGCGCTCGACATGCAAGTCATTCTGCTCGAGCGCATCGAGAAGCTCGGCACCATCGGCGACGAAGTGAAGGTGAAGGACGGGTTCGCCCGCAACTTCCTGCTGCCGCGTGGCAAGGCGCTGCGCGCCAACGCCGCCAACCGCAAGGTCTTCGAATCCAACCGCGCCCGCATCGAGTCCACGAACGCCGAGCGGCGTTCGGAGGCCGAGACGGAAGCCAAGAAGGTCGATGGCGTCACCATCAAGCTGATCCGTCAGGCGTCCAACACCGGCCAGCTTTACGGCTCGGTCAGTGCGCGCGATCTGTCGGAACTGCTTGAGGCCGAAGGCCACAAGGTCGGCAAGAACCAGATCGTGCTCAACCGCCCGATCAAGGCGATCGGCCTGCAGGAAGTGAAGCTCGCGCTTCATCCGGAAGTCAGCGTCACCATCAAGGTCAACGTTGCACGCTCGCCCGAAGAGGCCGAGCTGCAGGCGGCTGGCGTCGACGTGATGGCGCAGATGTTCGAAAAGGACGAAGCCGGCTTCATCGAAGCTTACGATCCCAATGCCGAACCCGGCGAGATCGCCGGCGACGAGCCGGCGGGACCTGAGGCCAAGACCGAGGCGGAACCCGCCGAGGCAGAGGCCGAAGAAGAGGCCAAGGCCTGAAGCTAAAAGGGGCGGGCGCCGAAAGGCCCCGCCCTTTTTCTTTTTCCTACCGGCGTCCGCGCCGCTATCCTGCCCGCCATGCTAAAGGAAATCCCTGACCTGCTGACCGCTGCGCAGGTCACGACCCTTCGCGATATCGCCGCCGGGGCCAAGTTCGCCGATGGCCGCCTCACCAACGTCCACAACAAGGCCAAGAACAACCTCCAACTCGCCGATCAGGGGGCCTATGAAAAATCGGCGAAGCTGATGCTGGCCGCGATGGCGGCGAACGACGACTTCCGAAATTGCAGTTTCGCGTCGGCGATCATGCCGCCGGTGATGTCGATCTACGAGCCGGGCATGGCCTATGGTCCCCATGCCGACGCGGCCTTCATCCAGCTGCCGAACCAGACCACGATCCGTTCTGATATCAGCTGCACGATCTTCCTGGAGGACCCGGCCGCGTATGAAGGGGGCGCGCTCCTTATCCGTCTGGGCACCGCGGAGCTGCGCTTCAAGGGTCAACCTGGAAGCGCGATCCTTTATCCGTCAGACACGATGCACCAGGTGGAGCCCGTCACGCAGGGCCGGCGCCTCGCAGCCTTTTGCTTCATCCAGAGCCGGATCGCCGACGCCTGGCGCCGCGAGATGCTGTACGAGATCAACGAGATCGCCGCGCTCGAGGGCCTGAAAATGGATTGGGAGAATTATTCCCGACTCCAGCTCTTCCGCGAAAAGCTGATGCGCCACTGGACCGACAAGCCCTAAGGCCCGCCGCTGCCCGAAGTTGGGACCGACGGAGCTACGGCTTGCGACTAGAACCCCATCAGGGCCAGGACTTCGCGGCGGCTGCGCTGATCGTCTCTGAACGCGCCCATCATCCGGCTGGTGGTCATCATCACCCCCGGCGTGCCGACCCCGCGCGCGGTCATGCAGGCATGGCTCGCCTCGATCACCACCGCGACGCCCTGCGGGTTGAGGTGAGTCCAGATCGCGTCCGCGACCTCCGCCGTCAGCCTTTCCTGTACCTGCAGGCGCCGCGCGAAGCCGTGCAGCACCCGCGCCAGCTTGGAGATGCCGACCACCTTGTCCCTAGGCAGATAGGCGATGTGCGCCTTGCCGATGATCGGCGCCATATGATGCTCGCAATGCGACTGGAACGGAATGTCGCGCAGCAGCACGATCTCGTCATAGCCGCCCACCTCCTCGAAGGTGCGCTTCAGGTGTTGCCCCGGATCCTCGCCATAGCCGCGCGCATATTCCCGCCACGCCTTTGCGACCCGCCTGGGCGTGTCGAGCAGTCCCTCACGATCGGGATCGTCGCCTGCCCATTCGATCAGCGTCCGCACTGCCTCGAGCACCCGGTCGGGAACCGTTACGTCAGGCAAATCGGCGATCGGGTCGCCATCGTCGGGGGTCGCGCTCATCGCGCCGCGCTACACCGGATGCCGGATCGGGCAAAGTGGCCTTGTGTACCTAACAGCGGCGGCCACGCCCGCCGGGATCGGCATATTGGCCTCGATCATTGTCGCTGCACGATCGGGGCTGGGCCTGACAGCGCCGCCCGCGCCCGGCCGGATCCTGATAGCGGCCGCTGTCATTGTCCGTGCACGATTGCGGCGGTGCGGCACAATTTCGGCTCCGGCCGCGGGGATCGGACTCGCGTCCGCGGTCGGCATCGGTGCATTGCTCATAATGCTGGGGATAGCCGCGCTGGCGGCCATAGCCGCCGCCGACCGGATCAAACGGGTCGGAATCGGAATTGGCGAGCGTCGCACAGCCGCTGACCATCGCTCCGCTTCCGCCCAGCGCCGCCGTCCCGACAACGGCCCGCAAAAATGATCGCCTGTTGATTGGCCCCTTCGACTCCATCGTTCCCTCCCCGGCACGCTGGTTATGCAGGCGTAACAAACGTCAACAAGGATGAACGGTGGATGATCGGAAGATGAGGCAGGTGGCCGCTGGTGACCTCGACTGGATTCGAACCAGTGGCCCTCAGATTAGGAATCTGATGCTCTATCCTGCTGAGCTACGAGGCCGGCCAGCGGCAGGCGACTTGTGACGGCTCGCCCGCCGGCGGTCAATTCTGCTCGTCGGGCGGCGCGATGGGCAAGGGCAAGGGCGCGACCGGAATGCCGTCCTCGATCAGGCTGTCGGCATCCGCCTTCGTGGCACGGCCATGAATCTGCCGCGCCTCGACTTCGCCCAGATGGATCGCCCGCGCCTCGGTGGCGAAGCGGTCGCCGACCCAGTCCGAACCCTCGATGAGCTTCTTCTGCATCTGCGCCAGTGCCCCCAGCATCCGTTTGACCTCTTCGGGCCGCGGGGCGGCGGAGGCTTTCGCGGGCACGGCCGGCGCCATGGGCGCTTTGTCCACCGCAGGATCACCGCAGATCGGGCAGGAAACGAGTCCGCGCGCCTGCTGGTCGTCATAGTCCCCCGATGAACCGAACCACGCCTCGAAGACATGCCCAGCCGTCGAGCATTTCAGGTCGAACACGATCACGCCAGCGTCACCGGCGGTATCTCTCGCCGATGCACAAGCACAGGCAGGCGAGAGCGCACCGCTTCCGGCGCGCCGAGGTCCAGATCGGCGAACCCGACGCCTGTAACCTCCCCGCCCATGTCGAGCAGCACTTTGCCCCACGGATCGACCACGAGCGAATGGCCATAGGTCGCCCGCCCGTCCTCATGCTGCCCGCATTGCGCCGCCGCGATCACGAAACAGGCATTCTCGATCGCGCGAGCCCGCATCAGCACGTGCCAATGCGCCTCGCCGGTCGGGACGGTGAAAGCCGCCGGAATGCTGAGCAATGTCGCCCCTGCCCCGCTCAGCGCCTGATAAAGCGCCGGAAAGCGCAGATCGTAGCAAATCGACAGCCCGGCCTTCCCCAGCGGCGTCTGCGCGACCACCGTAGCCTCACCCGCCCGAAACGCAGCGGATTCCCGCCAGCTCTCGCCCGTTGGCAGATCGACGTCGAACAAATGCATCTTGTCGTAGCGCGCCCGGATGTCGCCCGCCCCGTCGATCAGGAAAGAGCGGTTGACCATGCGCGCTTCATCCTCGGCAAGCAGCGCGATCGAGCCCAATGCCACCCAGATCCCCGCGCGGGCCGCCGCCGCGCGAACCTCGGCCAGAACCGGATCATCCGCTTCATGCCGATAATGCGCCGCCGCCCGCTGCCGGTCCCGATCCAGCAATCCGCTCATTTCCGGCGTGAACAGCATCGCCGCGCCGCCCCCGGCCGCTTCCGCGACCGCCCCGGCCAGATCGCGCGCATTGGCGGTCGGATCGATCCCCGTCCGCGCCTGGTGGAGGGCGACGCGCATCAGGCCTGGAGCAGAGGGTCGAGCTCGCCCGCCGCATCGAGCGCGGCGAGATCGTCGGAGCCACCCACATGCCGCCCGCCGATGAAGATTTGCGGCACGGTGCTCCTCCCGCTCGCGCGGTCGATCATTTCCGTCCGTTTCGCGCCGTTGAAGGTAATGTCATATTCTTCATAGGCTGCGCCCTTTTGAGTCAGCAGGCGCTCCGCACGCGCGCAATAAGGGCAGAACATCTTGGTGTAGATCTCGATGCGCGGCATTCGCTCGTTCCTTCCGGGCTCACGCGTCGCGGCGCGCGGTCCTCAAGTCAATCCTCGCCGCGGATCACCCGGGCCCAGCACAGCACGCCGACCTCGGCCGCGCCCGCCCGCTTCAGCACCCGGGCGCAGGCGCCGACCGTCGCGCCACTGGTGAAAACGTCGTCGACCAGCAGGATGTTGCGTCCTTTGATGGTTTCGGCGTGTCGAGGATGGATCCGGAACGCCCCGCGCACCACGCGCCGCCGCTCGGCCGGGCCCATATGTTTCAGCGGGGGCGTCGCCTTCGTCCGCTGCAGCAGATCGCGCCTCAGTTCGAGCGCGCCGCGTCTGGCCAGCGAGGCGGCGATCAATGCCGACTGGTTGTAACCGCGCCGCCAAATCCGCCAGCGATGAAGCGGCACCGGCACCAGGATCGGCGCGTCGAAGGCCGCAAGGTGCCGCTCGATCAGGCCCGCCATCGTCTCCGCCACGCCCGGGCGACGGCCATATTTCAGCTTAAGCGCCACATCGCGTGCCAGCTCACCATAGGCCACGCCGGCGCGCAGGCGATCGAAGGGCGGCGGTTCGGCCATGCAGCCGCCGCAGACCATGTCTGCGAGCTGATCGTGATCGAAGGGCAAGGCGCAGCGGGCGCAGCAAGGCGGCCCGAGCAGGTCCAGCTTCCCCCAGCAATCCGGGCAAAACGCTCCCTGCCGCGCGGTGATGCAGCCGCAACCGGAACAGCGCGGCGGCAGCGCGAAATCCACCACATGACGGAGCGCGGCGCGCGCGATCTGGCCGGGAGCCTGCATCCCTGCTTTGTGTCCGGACACGCTTTGCTCGGCAAGGGCCGCGCGGTTGACAGGCCAGCCGTTCCCGCCCATGTCGCCGCTCCGCACGAATTGGTCGGTGATTTGGGCCCGATGGCGGAGTGGTGACGCAGAGGACTGCAAATCCTTGCACCCGGGTTCGATTCCCGGTCGGGCCTCCAATCTTGACTTCGCCGGTGCTTTCCGTTCTAGGAGCGCCGCACGCGGGGCCATTCGGCCCCGTCTTGCTTTTGGGGTTTGGGCCGTCCCCCGTTCGATGGCCTGGCCGGATTTACCTGAAACGGAATCCGGACGAACGGAGAATAGATCATGCGCCATCGCGTCGGCGGCCGTAAGCTGCAGCGTACCTCGACCCACCGCACCGCCATGTTTCGCAACATGTCGGCGGCCCTGATCAAGCACGAGCAGATCACCACCACGACGGCCAAGGCCAAGGAGCTGCGGCCTTATGTCGAGAAACTGATCACGCTCGCCAAGAAGGGCGGCCTTTCCAACCGCCGCCTCGCCCATTCCCGCCTGCTGGACGATGCGCAACTGACCAAGCTGTTCGACGTGCTGGCCGAGCGGTATGCCAGCCGCAACGGCGGCTACACCCGCATCATCAAGGCCGGCATCCGCGCTTCGGACGCCGCCGCGATCGCGATCATCGAATTCGTCGATCGCGACGAGAGCGCCAAGGGCCAGGACAGCGGCCCGGTGATGGATGAGGACGAAGGTCTGGACGAAGCTGCCTGAGCTTCTCCTGACCTCTCGAAAGTCTCGAAAAGGGGTCGCTTCGGCGGCCCCTTTTCACGTCAGGGATCGGGCTCGTAGACCAGAATGTCGCCCGGTTGGCAGGCGAGATAGCGGCAGATCGCCTCCAGCGTCTCAAAGCGAATGCCTTTCACGCGCCCGGATTTGAGCAGCGACAAATTAGTCTCGGTGATCCCGACATAGGCCGCCAGATCCTTCGACTTGGCCTTGCGCAGCGCAAGCATCACGTCGAGGCGGACGATGATCGCCATCAGACGATCTGCCGATGGTCTTCGGCGACCCGCTGCGCTTCTTCGAGCAGGCGCGCGACGAAGAACAAGAGCCCGCTGACGAACAGCATTAGCACCTCGCCGCTGTCGAGCGAGAGGACCAGCACGCCCGCCGTCGCGAGCATCAGCAAGGGCGGCAGCAGGATCGCGCTCAATAGCGCCAGGAAGAGATAAAGCGCGAAGCGGCGCAGGCGCCCGGCGGCCGCGAACGGCTCGCCGCGCTCGACCGTGCGGAGCATCGCCGCGAGTTGAAGAAGCGCGGCCGCCAGCAGCGCCGCGCCCACGAGCAATGTGGCGACCGCGGGAAGACCGCTCAGCCCGCCGGATTGGACCATGATCGTCACCGTCCCGTTGGCCGGACCGGCAAGCAGGATCCAGATGCCGGCGACGGTGGCGAGGGCGAGCAAGCCGATCATCGCCAAAGTCACCCGGCGGAGCCGCCGCGCGGCGCGAGTGATCGAGTTGGTTGCGTTCATCGTATTATTTGCATATTTTGTCGTTCTACGATAACTTATTGATGACTTACGATGCTATCGGAACATTCGGACCTGCGCAAGCGGGCGGCGATCGGGAGATGATGGATGATGACGAAACTGAAATTGGCCGCAGCCTTGCTCGCGCTTGGCGCACCGTCGCTGGTCTGGGCCCAGCCGCAACCCGTCGCCTCCGAAGCATCTCTCCCGGAATGGCTGGAAGCGGCCGGACGGGGCGAAATGGCGCCGATGCTGGCAGCGCTGCGGACCAGCCGCGATGCCGACGAGCGGGTACTGCTCGAGGCGCGGCTCGCGGCCAGCCGGGGCGAGCCGGTGCATCGGCGGCCCGAGCTCGCGCGTTTGGCGGCGGGCCGGGACGCGGCACAGGCGCGCGCCGCGCTCACGATCATCATGTCGAGCGCATTCGGGCAAAATGATTATGCGGCCGCTGCCCAGGCCGGCGAGGCGCTGACGGCGCGATTGCGCACGGCCGGGGATGCCAGCGAAGCCGAAGCGGTGGCGCGGACGCAGGCCCTGGCCGCCTTGCTCAAGGCCGCGCCGGGACAACGGGTGGAGGGTGCGGTCGCCATGGCCTCCACCCCGCTCAGCCGCGACGCCGTGGGACTGCCCCGCATTCGCGTCGGCGTGAATGGCGGCGAGGACGAGGCGGTGGTCGATACCGGCGCTGGGCTCACTGTCCTGTCGGCCGAAACCGCCAGGCGGCTGGGCGTCACCATGATCGCGGGCGACACAAGGGTCGGCAACGGCGTGGCCAGCACGGTCGCGGTGCAAGCGGGGATCGTGGATCGCATGACGATCGCGGGGACCGTGCTTCGTCACGTCCCTGTGCTGGTGATCGACGACGCGCAGCTCACCTTTCCGCAAGCGAACAATTACCGGATTACCTCGATCGTCGGCCTGCCGGTCCTGCGCGCGCTCGGCCGGGTGAGACTGGATGACGCGGCTTTCACTGTCGAGGCGCCGCAGCCGTTCGACGCGGCCCGGCAGAATATGTTCGCCGACAGCAACGATTTGCACGTCCAGGCCAGGATCGGCGGCCGCGAGGTTGCCCTGTTCATCGATACCGGCGCCAATACGTTCATCCTGACCCAACGCTTCGCCGCCGCGCATCCGGAACTGATCGCGGAGCTGACGACCGACGAACTGCGCACGGCGAGCGCGGGCGGCGCCCGCAGCCAGCGCAGTGCGATCTGGTCCGGGCAGGAGCTGACGATCGGCAATCGCAACGCGATCATCCCGTCGATCCGCATCACGCTCGAAGGCGACGAACTGGCACGCGAACATGGGGGCGTGCTCAGCTCCAGCGCCCTGCGCCGCTTCCGGAGTCACAGCTTCGATTTCCGGGCGATGCGGCTTGAATTGGGAGAGCCGGTCGCGTCCCCCGTCCCCGCCCCAGCCCCGGCCAGCTGACCGCTTGTCTTCGCTCCCAAATCGGCGCAAGTTGAACGTTCATTCAAGGGAGGGGCAGATGAGCGAAGCGAAGGGGCGACAGGTGCCGAACTGGTTCTGGATCGTCGCGATCCTGGCCATGCTGTGGGAAGCGGTCGGCTGTTATTTCTATCTGATGCAGGTGCGGATGGGCCCGGCCGAACTCTCCGCCTTGCCGAAGGCGCAGGCCGACGCCTTCGCGGGGATGGCGACCTGGCAATGGTCGGTCTTCGCGATCGCGGTCTGGTCCGGGCTGGCCGGCGCGGTCGCTTTGCTGGCGCGGAGTCGTTGGGCAATCCCGTTGCTGGCCGTCTCGCTGATCGCCGCCATCATCCAATATGGCTACACCTTTGCGGCGACGCCGATCCTGTCGACCATGCCGGTGGCCGAGGCGGTGCCGCTGCCGGCCGCGGTGATCGTGATTGGCGCGCTGCTGGTCTGGTTCGCGTCGTCGGCGCGGCGGAAGGGCTGGTTGCGGTAGGACGTCAGAACAGGAAGTAAGTGCCACCCCCCACCCCTCCACGAAGGCGTGGAGGGGAGTCGGCGCGTGGCTCCCCTCCACGATTTCGTGGAGGGGCTGGGGGTGGCCCTTGGCCGCACTGGCTGGGCCGTCTAAACATCGGACAACCCACCGATTGTCCGGAGTCCCCATGCGCCGCGCCCTTTTGCTTGCCACCGCCTTTTCCGTCGCCGCTGTCCCGACGCTGTCCGCCGTTGCGCAGCCGCGGGCGGCGGCGAGTGCCCCTGCCCTTTCCTACCCGCAAACCACGCGCGGCGATGTTGTCGAGGAGCAGTTCGGCGTACGGGTCGCTGATCCCTATCGCTGGCTGGAGGATGACGTCCGCAACAATCCCGCCGTGCGCGAATGGGTGACGGCGCAGAACCGGGTGAGCAGCGCCTTCCTGGAGCGCCTGCCCCACCGCACCGCCTTCCGCGCGCGGATGAGCCAGCTTTATGACTATGAGCGCTTCAGCGTGCCGCAGAAGGCCGGCAGCCATTATTTCTACACCCGCAATGACGGGCTGCAGAACCAGTCGGTGCTCTATGTCCGCGACGGCCTGGAGGGCGCACAGCGGCTGTTGATCGATCCGAATACATGGAGCCAGGACGGCGCCACCGCGCTCGGCCAGTGGGAGCCGTCCAAGGATGGCCGCCATGTCGCCTATGGCGTGCAGGAAGGCGGCACCGACTGGCGGGTGCTTAAGATTATCGACACCGCCACCGGCCGGGTGCTCGACGACGAGGTGCGCTGGGCGAAGTTTACCGGCATCGAATGGGCCAAGGATGGCTCAGGCTTCTATTATTCGCGCTTCCCGGAGCCGGCGGGCGACCAGCAATTCCAGTCGCTGAACGAGAATCACGCCATCTATTTCCACCGCATCGGCACGGCGCAGAGCGAGGACCGGCTGGTCTTCGCGCAGCCCGAGCGGCCGCGGCTGAGCAACAATGGCGAGGTGACGGACGACGGCAATTGGCTGATCGTCTATTCCAACGAAGGCACGGACGACGCGGTCGAGGTGACTTTGGTGGACCTCACCAATCCGCAGGCCGCGCCGCGCCGGATCATGCCGCGCGCCGAGGCGAGCTGGTCCTATCTCGGCAATCGCGGCTCGACCTTTTACTGGCAGACCAACAAGGACGCGCCGCGCCAGCGGGTCGTGACGATGGATATCGCCCGGCCCGAAGCGCTGACGCAGATTATCGGCGAGGATGAAGCGACCCTGCAGGGCGCATCGATCGTCGGCGAGCGGCTGATCCTGAGCTATCTGGCCGACGCAAAGAGCGACATCCGCACCTTTGACCTGCGCGGCCAGCGCACCGGCGCCATCCGCCTGCCCGGCATCGGCAGCGCCGGCGGCTTTTCCGGCGACATGGACAGCACTGAAACCTTCTATTCCTTCGCCAGCTTCAACTCGCCAGGCGCGATCTATCGCTATGATGCCCGCACCGGCGCCAGCAGCGTCTTCGCCGAGCCGGAACTGGCCTTCGATCCCGAACAATATGAAGTCCGCCAGGTCTTCTACAATTCCAGGGATGGCACGCGGGTGCCGATGTTCCTGGTCCACCGCAAGGATCTGAACCTGGCCAATCCGCAGCCGACGCTCTTGTACGGCTATGGCGGTTTCAACGCGAACGAACTGCCCCGCTACCAGCCGAAATGGATGACCTGGGTGGATTCAGGCGGCGTGCTGGCGGTCGCGAACCTGCGCGGCGGCGGCGAATATGGGAAGGCCTGGCACGACGCCGGCCGCCTCGCCAACAAGCAGAACACCTTCGACGACTTCATCGCGGCGGGCGAATATCTGATCGCGCAGCGGATCACGACCAACCGCCAGCTCGCGGTCGAGGGCCGTTCCAACGGCGGCCTGCTGATCGGCGCGGTGATCAACCAGCGCCCGGACCTGTTCGCGGCGGCTTTGCCGACCGTCGGCGTGATGGACATGCTGCGCTTCGACCGCTTCACCGCCGGGCGCTATTGGGTGGACGATTACGGCCATCCGAACCGCGAGCCGGATTTCCGGACGCTTTGGAGCTACTCACCCTATCACAATATCCGCACAAACGTCCGTTATCCGGCGGTGCTGGCGACCACCGCGGACACGGACGACCGCGTCGTCCCGGGCCACAGCTTCAAATATATCGCCGCTTTGCAGCATGCGAACCCGAACGGTCAGCCGCACCTGATCCGTATCGAAACCCGCGCCGGCCACGGCTCGGGCAAGCCGACCGACAAGCAGATCGAGGAATATAGCGACATGTACGCCTTCATCGCGCATTTCACCGGCATGGCTGTGCCGGCGCGTAGGTCGGCACCGCCGCAGGGCGAGCGCGGCTAAGGT